>NZ_JDST02000046.1:0-40542 GCF_000584975.1 Candidatus Accumulibacter cognatus
ATTTGCGGAGATCACCTAAGTTGGGAAGGGAAACCGATCATTGCGCATTCTGCTGGTTGAAGACGATGCCTTGCTTGGAGACGGCATCCGTGCCGGTCTCAGGCTGGCTGATTACGCGGTCGACTGGGTGCGTGATCCGGACGCGGCCCGTCTGGCGCTGCTCGACCATGCCTATCAGGCTTGCGTTCTCGATCTTGGGTTGCCGAAGCGAGACGGGTTGTTGGTCCTGAAGGACTTGCGGCACTGTGGCAACCCGTTGCCGGTGTTGATCCTCACCGCTCGCGACAGCAGTGCCGACAAGATCGCCGGACTCGACGCCGGGGCCGATGACTACCTCACCAAGCCCTTCGATCTCCTTGAGCTGCAGGCGCGCCTGCGAGCCTTGATACGCCGTGCCAGCGGCGCTTCGACGCCAACGCTGGAGCACGCTGGTGTGGTGCTCGACCCGGCCAGCAAGCGGGTGACTCGCGATGGCCAGCCGGTGCTCTTGTCGGCTCGCGAATATACCCTGCTGCATGACCTGCTCAGCCACAAGCAGCACATCCGTACGCGCAGTCAGCTTGAAGAAAGTCTGTACGCCTGGGGTGAAGAAACCGGCAGCAACACCGTCGAAGTTTACATTCACCACCTGCGAAAAAAACTGGGTACTCACTTCATCCGCACCATTCGCGGTCTCGGCTACTGCCTGGGCGACGCCAACTGATGCCGCGGACAGCCCCCGGCGCGACAGGCCAGTCACTGCGCTGGCGCCTGCTGCGCGCCGTCTTTGCCACCGCCCTCCTGGTCTGGGGGTTGGTCGCCATCCTCAGCTACGATAAGGCCCGCCATGAAGCCGAGGAATTGATGGATGGACATCTGGCACATTCAGCCCGTTTGTTGCTCGCTCTGGTGCGCGACAACGAGAGCCTTCTGGCAGATCTGGCGACACGCCTGGCGCTGGCGCGTAGCGGCGAAGACCGTCCCTACGAGTCGCCGCTCGAGTTCCAGATCGGGCGTGCAGACGGGTCGCTGCTGCTGCGCTCGGAGCAAGCGCCGGCAAGCTCCCTGGCCGCCTCGCCGGGTTACGAAAACATCACCCATCATGGTCACCCCTGGCGGGTGCTGACCATTGCTGCGCCTGCTGACGACTATCGGGTGCAGGTCGCGCAGTCGATCGATGTGCGCGATCGTGCGGCACTCGAAGTGGCCAGTCAGACGGTATTGCCGATCGCGCTGATTTCGCCACTCCTCCTGCTGCTGATCTACTTGTCGGTAAGGGGGGGGTTGAAGCCGCTCGACGACTTGGCTGCCGATGTCGCTGCGCGCTCGCCGGAGAACCTCAAACCGTTGGCTAATCACGCTGCGCCGCTCGAAGTGCAGCCACTGCTCGCAGCACTCAACCAGCTCCTGGTCAGGCTTGCGGAAGCCCTCGACAAGGAAAGGCGCTTTACCGCCGACGCGGCGCACGAATTGCGTACGCCGCTGGCGGTGATCAAGATTCAGGCAGAAGTGGCTCAGTTAAGCAGGAATCCTGACGATCGCCAGCATGCGTTGAAGCAAATCGTGCTCGGTGTCGACCGGGCCACGCGCGTGCTCGAACAACTGTTGCGCTTGGCGCGCCTCGATCCTCTCGCAGGACTTCCCAAAGCGGGCGCAGTTGATCTCGGCGAGCTGGCGCACCGGGTGCTGGTCGAAACGCGAGTGACCGCCGACGCCGGGGCGATTCACCTGCATGCCAGCCTGACGCCCTTGATAGTCCAGGGTGACGGCGAATTGCTGGCAATCGTGCTGCGCAATCTGCTCGATAATGCCCTGCGCTACACGCCGCCGGGAACGACGGTCACGCTTTTCGTGCGGCGGCAGAACGGCGACATACTGCTCGCTGTCGCCGACGACGGGCCGGGGGTCTCGCCGGAGGATTTGCCGCGGCTTGTCGAACGCTTTTATCGCGGTCGCGAGGTGAGCGCCGAAGGCAGTGGACTTGGATTGGCCATCGTCCAGCGAATCGCTGAGTTGCACTCGGCACGCTTTGAGGTCGAGAATTTGTCTGGTGGCGGTTTCGAGGCGCGCTTGCGCTGGGTCGGATCGGCGGAGGTCTAGTTCTTGCAGTAGCTTTCATCCAAGGGTGTCAGCTTGTTCGCACTGATGTGATGGTAGCTGTTGCCCATATCCTTCCGGACGGACAGACGGCTGGCAGGCAACGTCCATGATGAAGTGGTAAGATGCTGCGCCGCACAGGCTGCGGCAGGCAAGGGGCGGAGCGCCCAAAGGGATTCCCCGTGAGCGCATAACGGAAGGTTCAACACCAAGGTGATGGCCGAACAGCAGGCAGAGAAAGGTTCCATTCAGGTCATCGAGCGGATGATGTCACTTCTCGATGTGCTGGCCGACATGCCGGGACCGGTGAGTCTCAAGATCCTGGCCCAGCGTACCGGCCTGCATCCATCGACTGTTCATCGCATCCTGGTGGTGATGACCGGCGCCGCGCTCGTCGAACGACACGATGCCGGTACCTACACGCTTGGTATCCGATTGCTCGAACTGGGCAACATCGTCAAGTCGCGGATCAACATTCGCCAGGTGGCACTGCCCTACATGCAGCAATTGCACGAGCTGATTGGCGAAGCGGTGAATCTCGGCATTCGCCACGAAGACGAGATCATCTACGTCGAGCGAACCTCCAGTGGGTGCTCGCTGGTGCGCGTAGTCTACCTGGTCGGTGGGCGCGCGCCGCTGCATCTCACCTCGCTCGGCAAACTGTTTCTGGCGGCTGACGGGCTGGCTGATGTGCGTGCTTATGCCAAGCGTACCAGTCTGCCGGGCAAGACTCCGCATTCGCTGACCCGCCTTGATGCGCTCGAAAGGGAACTCGACAAGATCCGCCACCACGAATTGGCCTACGACAACGAAGAGGCCGAGATCGGTCTGCGCTGCATTGCCGCGCCGGTTCGCAACGATGAAGGCCGGCTGGTCGCCGGACTTTCGATATCCGCACCCCGCGATCGCCATAACCCCGACTGGGCGACGCCGCTCAAGGCAACAGCCAGTCAAATATCGAGGGCCCTGGGCTATCGCCAGCAGTTGCGCAAGTAACCGTGACCCCATAGACTGCGCCAACAGAACCGCGCGTCAGGGTAGGAAAGTGAGGGAAACAGTCATGACTTTCATGATCAGAGTACCTGAAAAGTCATGGCCGCTTGGTCAACGCAAAACCCTTATGGCGCGTTGAATGAAATTGTAGGACGCCAGGCGGACGGAGCTTGGTGGTTTGTGATCCCAATCTCACCAGGAGGAATGCCATGCACAAGTTGTTTACCCTGTTGGTCGCTTTGTTCATGATTGCGACAAATGCCTTTGCCGTGGTCAACGTGAATACTGCCAACAAGGACGAACTACAGATGCTCACCGGCATTGGGCCGGCCAAAGCCCAGGCCATCATCGACTACCGGACCAAGAATGGAGACTTTAAGACGGTCGATGATCTCACCAAGGTGCCCGGCATTGGGCCGGCAGTTCTCGGCAAGATGAAGAACGACGTAACCTTGACCGGATCGACAACGGCCAAGCCGGCCACTGCAGCAACCCCGGCGTCGGCCAAGGGCGTACCCGCCAAGGCTGTGCCCCCGGCAAGTGCGCCCATGGCGGCTCCTAAAACTCCGGCAACTCCTGCAGCTGGATCGGCTACGGCTGCCAATCCTGTCACTACTCCCGCTGCCGCGGCAGGCGCTCCAGTGCCGGCAACTGCCAAACCGGCTGCAACTCCTGCCGCAGCCAAGGCAGAGCCAGCGAAACCCGCGGAGAGCAAAGAGGCGGCCAAACCGGCGGCCAAGAAAGACATCACGAGCGATGCCAAGAGCGCGGATGCCGCTGCAGCGAAGAAGTAATCCTCAACTGCCTCCCTTGGCAAGATGCAATGACAAACCCCGCCTTGGCGGGGTTTGTCATTGCTGCCCTGCGCAGATTAGGGTTTGCCGTTCCGGGTGCGGGCTGCCGCGCTGCTTGCTACACTTCTGTCCTGCATCCATAAGCCGAGCCCATGCGTCCACTGCCATCGCTGCTGCCTTTTCTCTTTGTATTCCTGTGGAGCACCGGCTTCATCGGCGCCAAGTTCGGGTTGCCGTACGCCGAGCCGCTGACTTTCCTGCTCGCCCGCTACCTCCTGGTGCTCGTGCTGATGACGCTGTTTGCCCTGGCGACACGTGCGCCATGGCCAGCCGACGGGCGTCAGCTTGTCCACATCGGCATTTCCGGCCTGTTGGTGCACGCGCTGTACCTGGGCGGGGTGTTCACGGCCATCAAACATGGTCTACCGGCCGGCGTAACGGCGCTGGTGGTCGGTATGCAGCCGCTGCTGACCGCTTGTGGTGCCGGTTTTCTACTTGGTGAACGCGTGTCGCCGCGGCAATGGCTGGGACTGGTACTTGGCTTCGCCGGTGTGGCGTTGGTAGTTGCCAACCAACTCGGCGACCTGCCGCTGGCGGCGATGCTGCTGCCGGCGTTCGCCGCGTTGCTCGGAATCACGCTCGGCACGCTCTACCAGAAGCGTTTCTGCCCGCACTTCGACCTGCGTACCGGTTCGGTCATTCAATTCCTGCCGACCGCGGTTCTGACGGCGCTCGCCGCCTGGTTTAGCGAAAGCATGCACATCGAGTGGACACCGCAGTTTGCCTTTGCCCTGCTGTGGCTGGTGCTGGTGCTCTCGTTTGGTGCGATCAGCCTGCTCAATGTGTTGATTCGCAGTGGCAGTGCAGTCAATGTCGCCAGCCTTTTCTACCTGACTCCCCCCAGCACGGCCGTGATAGCCTGGCTGGTGTTCGGCGAAACGCTCGGCGGACTGGCGCTAGCCGGGATGCTGCTGGCGGTCGGCGGGGTCTATCTGGCGCGGACGCAAAACCGATGAGCGCCACCGTGAAACCGGTGCTGCGCATTCTCGGCATCGATCCTGGTTTGCGCATCACCGGCTTCGGATTGATCGAGAAAACCGGCAATCACCTGGCCTACCTCGCCAGCGGCTGCATCCGCACCGACATCCGGGATTCGCTGCCTGGGCGTCTGGGAACGATCTACGCCTGCCTGTGCGAACTGCTGGCACAACACCGACCGGATCAGGCAGCGGTGGAGATCGTTTTTGTCAACGTCAATCCGCAGTCGACGTTGCTACTCGGCCAGGCTCGTGGTGCGGCGATCACAGCGCTGGTCGCCAGTGGCCTCGAAGTGGCCGAATATACAGCCTTGCAGGTCAAGCAGGCGGTGGTCGGCAACGGCCACGCAGACAAGGTCCAGGTGCAGCACATGGTGCGCCGCCTGTTATCCTTGTCGGCAGACCCTCGCCCGGACGCTGCCGATGCGCTGGCTTGCGCTATCGCGCACGCGCACGCTGGGCAGGGATTTGGGCAACTGGCCAGCAGCGGACTGCACGTACGCAACGGTCGCCTGAGGGTGGCTAGGGAGAACAAGCGATGATCAGCCGGCTGACCGGAATCCTGCTGGAAAAGAACCCGCCGCAGGTGGTGGTCGACGTGCACGGCATTGGCTATGAACTCGATGTGCCCATGAGCACTTTCTACAATCTGCCGGCGAATGGTGAGAAGATTAGTTTGTTGACCCACTTCGTGGTACGTGAGGATGGGCAGTTTCTCTACGGATTTGCCAGCGAAGGTGAACGCTGTGCCTTTCGCCAGTTGCTGAAAATTTCGGGCATAGGCGCGCGCCTGGCGCTGTCGGTGCTGTCCGGACTGTCGGTGGGCGATCTCGCGCAGGTCGTGGCGCGGCAGGAAATCGGCCGCCTAACCAAAGTGCCTGGTATCGGCACCAAGACCGCCGAACGCCTGTTGCTCGAACTCAAGGGGAAACTCGCCGATGCCCTGCCGGCAAGCGCCGTGCCTGCGGCTGCCGCGCGTAATGACATTCTCAATGCGCTGCTGGCTCTGGGTTACAATGACCGTGAAGCAGGGGCCGCAATGAAACAGCTAGCGGCTGACGTCACTACCTCCGACGGCATTCGGCAGGCACTCAAGCTGTTGTCAAGAGTCTGAATCGACAATGAATCCCGGCCACAAACAACTTATCCAGATCGCGCTCGTTGCCTTGCTGCTGATCGGCTGCATTGCCGTCTTGTTGCCATTCACCGGGACGCTGCTCTTCGCCATCGTAATCTGTGTCACCACCTTGCCGATCCGCAATCGTCTGCTCACCCTCTGCGGAGGGCGAAGCAATCTGGCGGCTCTGCTAGTGTCGATTCTGTTGCTGCTGTTGCTGGTCGCGCCCGTGGCGCTGCTGTCGGGATCGCTTGCCGACGGCGTCGAGATTGCGATTCGCTATCTCAAACCATTGATGGAAAAGGGGCTGCCCGCCGACCCACCGGCCTGGCTGGCGAGACTGCCGATGGTTGGTCGCAATGCCGCTGCCTATTGGCACGAGCTGATCGAGAGTCGCGAGGAAATGAATGCCCTGCTGCATCAGTTCGTGGATCCGACACGTAGGCTGGCCTTGGCCACCGCCGCGCTCCTGGCACAGGGACTGTTGCAACTGGTGCTGGTGATTTTCTTCGTTTTTTTCATCTTTCGTGACGCACATCTCTATGCCGACGCACTGCACACCGGCAGTCGCGCACTCGCCGGCGATCTCGGCGAGCGCATGCTGGCGCTGGCTGAAGGGACGGTCACCGGGGTCATGGTCGGAATCGTCGGGACGGCGGCCACACAGGCGCTGGTGGCGATGATCGGTTTCATCATCGCGGGTGTGCCGGGAATCATCATCCTGACCGTAGCCACCTTCTTCTTTTCGATGGTGCCGGTGATCGGGGCCACACTGATCTGGCTGGGTGCCGCCGTCTGGCTATACAACGAGGGGCAGACAGGCTGGGCGGTGTTCATGGTGGGGTGGGGAATGTTCGGCATCAGCAGCGTCGATAACTTCATCAAGCCGATTCTGATTTCACGGACCGCCAGCCTGCCACTGTTGTTGATCGTTGTCGGCGTCTTTGGCGGTGTGCTGGTCTTCGGCTTCATCGGCTTGTTCCTTGGGCCGACCCTGCTGGCGCTCGGGCAGGTGCTGGTTCGTGAGTGGCTGGCGCATGCCGATTCGGAATCGTCGCTCTCGGAAGAGATCTCACGGCGATGATCGAAACCGATGATCTTGGTAGCTCGGCTGTCGACCGGCTGATTTCGGCCAAGGCGAAGTCCACCCAGGAAGAAGCGATCGAACGCGCCCTGCGGCCTCGCTGTCTCGCCGATTACGTCGGTCAGGCCAGGATTCGCGAGCAACTGACGATCTTCATCGAAGCGGCCAAGCGGCGCAACGACACGCTCGATCACGTTCTTCTGTTTGGTCCGCCAGGTCTTGGAAAGACCACGCTGGGACACATCATCGCCACCGAGATGGGCGTCAACCTGCGCTCGACCTCGGGCCCGGTCCTTGAGCGCGCCGGTGATCTGGCCGCCATCCTGACCAATCTCGAACCCCGCGACGTCCTCTTCATCGACGAGATTCACCGCCTCTCGCCGGTCGTCGAAGAAATTCTGTATCCAGCGCTGGAGGACTTCCAGATTGATATCATGATTGGAGAGGGTCCGGCAGCGCGTTCGATCAAACTCGATCTGCCCCCGTTCACGCTGGTGGGTGCGACCACTCGCGCCGGCATGCTGACCAATCCCTTGCGCGATCGCTTCGGGATCGTCTCGCGACTCGAGTTTTATACGCCCGAGGAACTGATGCTGATTGTCACGCGGTCGTCGCAACTGCTCAAGGTTCCTGCGGACTCCGGTGGCACTCTGGAAATCGCGCGCCGTTCGCGTGGCACGCCCCGCATTGCCAACCGGTTGTTACGGCGCGTCCGGGATTTCGCCGAGGTCCGGGCAAACGGCCACATCACGCAGGACGTCGCCGATCAGGCGTTGCTGATGCTCGATGTCGATCATGGTGGCCTTGACGTCATGGACCGCAAGCTGTTGTCCGCGGTGATCGACAAGTTTGCCGGTGGCCCGGTCGGTGTCGACAATCTGGCGGCTGCAATCGGCGAAGCTCGCGATACCATCGAGGATGTTCTCGAACCGTATCTGATCCAGCAAGGCTTCCTGCAGCGCACGCCACGTGGTCGGGTAGCTACAGCGGCGGTCTACCGTCATCTGGGACTGGCGGCGATGCCCGGCGAAGCGCAGGGCGATCTCTGGCAGGCGCCCTGAGAGGGCGCCGCCTGGTCACAAACACTTACATTTGCCACCAGAATGCTGCCGTAGAATCGGCGCCGACCATGAAATACCCACACCAACCGAATGACAATGCGTTCATCATCCCAGTTCGCATTTACTACGAAGACACCGATGCCGGGGGCGTGGTTTATTACGCCAATTATCTGAAGTTCTTCGAACGCTGTCGTAGCGAATGGCTACGTGCGATCGGTCATCAGCAAGCCGAGCTGCTGCGCGATCCGGGGATTGCCTTCGTCGTTCGCAGCGTCAGCATCGATTACCTGAAGCCGGCACGACTGGACGATCAACTGGTCGTCAGCCTCGAAGTAGAGAAGATCAGCCGTGCGCAGATCTTCTTTCGCCAGCATATCCGGCGTGCCCATGCGTCCATCGCAGGGGGCTGGCAGGAACTGGTCAGCGGCACAATCCACATCGTTTGTGTCAACTCGGCGCAGATGAAAGCAACGCCGATTCCCACAACTCTGCGTACCAAACTGGAAGCACTGCAATGAATGTCTCGCAAGACCTTTCGATTCTGCACCTGATCCTCAATGCCAGTGCCGTGGTCCAGGCGGTCATGCTGTTGCTGGCCGGTGTCTCGTTCATGTCCTGGTATTACATCTTTCGCAAATGGTTCACCGTCAAGGATGCGCGCGCACAGACCGAGCAGTTCGAGCGCGACTTCTGGAGCGGTGGCGACCTCAACAGTCTCTACCAGAGCGCGATCAACGATCGCCACAGCACCGGCAGCATGGAGCGTATCTTCGAGGCGGGCTTCCGCGAATTCACCAAACTGCGCAGCCAGAAGAACCTCGACCCGAAAGACGTCATCGACGGTTCGCGTCGTGCCATGCGCGCCACCTATCAGCGTGAAATGGACAGCATCGACTCGCACCTCGCCTTTCTGGCATCGGTGGGTTCGGTGAGCCCGTATGTCGGCCTGTTCGGAACCGTCTGGGGAATCATGCATTCCTTCCGCGGCCTCTCAAATGTCGGGCAGGCGACGCTCGCCGCGGTTGCCCCTGGCATCGCCGAAGCCTTGGTCGCCACCGCCATCGGCCTGTTCGCTGCAATCCCGGCGGTGGTCGCCTACAACCGTTTTGCGCACGAGATCGATCGGCTCTCGTCGCGCTTCGAGTCCTTCATGGAGGAGTTCTCGAACATCCTGCAACGGCAGATGAGGTAAGGCCATGCGTCCGCGCCGTCTGAAAAACGAAATCAATGTTGTCCCCTATATCGATGTCATGCTCGTGCTGCTGGTCATCTTCATGGTGACGGCGCCGATGATGACCACCGGCACGATCGATGTGCCTTCGGTGGGCAAGGCAGCGCAGACGCCTGGAGAAGCCCTGCGGGTAGACGTCGCCACTGACGGCAAGCTGACTCTGGTTCTCCCCGGGAGGACCGAGGGCAGGCGTGTGAATCTCGGTAATCTGGGAGAAGCGGTCGTAGCGGCGCAGAAAACCCCCGAACAAGCGGTGCTCGTGGCCGGCGACAAGAAGGTCAACTATCAAGCGGTGATGGATGTGATGGCCGCGCTGCAAAAGGCGCAGGTCAAACGCATCGGCCTTCTCGTCGAGCAAAGCGGTCGGTGAGTTCCTGATCCGTGGAAGCTGTCGAACCCATCATCCGGCCACCGCAGGACGACCCGGCGAAGTGGCCTTCTCTGGCCCTTTCCGCCACGGTCCATTTGCTGTTGATCGGTGCGCTGTTTCTGGGCGTGCAGTGGAAGAGTCAGCCACCCACCGCGGTCGAAGTCGAAGTCTGGCGTGCTGCACCGGCCCCGATCGTGGCCAGCCAGCCCGAGCCGAGAGCGGAACCCCGATCCGAACCCAAGCCGGAGCCAAAGCCTGAACCTAAACCCGAACCCAAGCCTGAACCTAAACCCGAACCCAAGCCGGAACCCAAGCCGGAACACAAGCCGGAACACAAGCCGGAACCCAGGCCTAAGCCCGAACCCAAGCCCGAACCCAAGCCCGTTGCCAAAGCAATCGTGAAACCGGAGCCCAAACCGGAGCCAAAGCCCGTTGCAAAACCGGAACCGAAACCCGAGATCAAGCCCCCCGTCAAGCCGGAAATCCCCCTGAAAGAGGAGAAAAAGCCCAAGGAACCACCAAAGGAAGCCAAGATCAAGGAAACTCTCAAGGAACCCAAGCCGACGGAAGCGCTCAAGGAACCCAAGGCGAAGGAAACGCCGCGGAAAGAAGAACCTAAGATGAAGGAACAGTCCCGGAAGGAAGAACCGACCCCGCCGAAAAAAGAAGAGTCCAGGCAGAAGGAGCCGCCCAGGAAGGAAGAGCCAAAACAGAAGGAGACAAAGCCGGAGCCGGAGCGTCGCCCAAGTTTCGACGATGAACTGAAGCGGGAACAGAAACAATTGCAGCAGCAGAGAGCTGCCGAAGATCGACGTGCGCGCGCTGCCGAGGCCGACGCCGAGGCTCGCCAGCTCAAGCAACAGGCCGAGCAGGCGGCGGCAGAACATCGGCGTGGGCTAAACGAATACATCGACAAAGTGCGTCTCAAGATCCGCGGCAATATTTCCTTGCCACCCGGCATACAGGGTAATCCGGAAGCCGTGTTCGAGGTCACTCAGCTTCCCTCCGGGGAAGTTCTTGATGTCAAGGTGCGCCGTTCGAGTGGCAACCCGGCGCTTGATGCAGCCGTTGAACGCGCGATCCGCAAGTCGTCCCCGTTGCCCAAGCCTGCACAGGCGGATCTCTTCGAGCGGATCTTGAAGATTCCCTACCGGCCGCGTGACGACTAGAACATCCCGGAAGCACTGCCTCGACGACTGCGGCGCGTCGACTTTAAAGCACGCTCACTCGAGATCTCTCATGAGACAAGATCACGTTTGGTTACAAATCAAGAGCATTCAGAGGCGATATAATCGCGCATTCTGTATTGGACTGTCCCATGTCTGGAATCGGACTCAAACTGCGCCGGATTGGCCTGCTTGCCGTCAGCGCACTGGCCTTTCTGCAGCCTCCTGCACACGCCCAACTAACCATCGAGATCACGGGCGCCGGTGCCAACCGTATCCCGGTGGCCATCGCCGATTTTGGCGGCGAGGCGAGCGCCTCGCGGGTGGTGACTTCGGTGGTGCGTGGCGACCTTGAACGGAGCGGCGTGTTCAAGATGATTGACACGGGTGGGGTGGCGATGACCGAGACGTCCAACCCGGCCTACCCGGAATGGAAAAGCCGTGGTGCCGATGCATTGGCTGCCGGCAGTATCGGCAGCAGTGACGACGGCCGGCAGGAAGCACGGTTCCGTCTTTACGACGTCAACAAGCAGGCCGTTCTTGGCGGCTCCGCTTTTGTGACCTCAAAGGCCATGCTGCGCGCTGCCGGTCATCGCATCGCCGACATGATCTACGAAAAACTGACCGGTGAGCCTGGCGTTTTCTCCACTCGTGTTGCTTATGTGCTCAGAGTCAGCGCCGTACGCTACGAGCTGCATATCTCTGATGCGGATGGCCAGAATGCGCAAGTGGCGCTGATCTCCAAGGAACCAATCATCTCGCCTTCCTGGTCGCCAGACGGGGGCCGTCTAGCCTATGTTTCCTTCGAAAACAAAAAGCCGGTAGTCTATGTTCACTCGCTGGCTTCGGGGAAACGGGTCGTTATTGCCAACTTCAAGGGTTCCAACTCGGCGCCGGCGTGGTCGCCTGATGGCCGCAAGCTGGCGGTGGTGTTGAGCAAGGACGGCGGTTCGCAGATCTTTACCGTCAACGCCGATGGATCCGGTGCGCAGCGTCTGACGAACAGCAATGCGATCGATACCGAGCCCAATTTCTCGCCTGACGGGCAATTCGTTTATTTCACCTCGGATCGTGGCGGTAGCCCGCAGATTTATCGGGTCGGCGTCGGCGGTGGCGAAGCACAGAGAGTGAGCTTTGAAGGAAGTTACAATGTAACTCCGCGTCTTTCCCCTGACGGCAAGTCGATGGCGTTCATCAGTCGGCGTGACGGGGGATTCCGTCTTTCGGTGATGGACCTTGCCAGTCGGCAAGTGCAGGTCCTGACCGACTCGCACAAGGATGAATCGCCGACTTTTTCCCCGAACGGCCGGATGATCCTGATTGCCACCGAGATGGGCGGTCGCGGGGTGCTCTCGGCGGTTTCGATCGATGGCCGTATCAAGCAACGTCTTTCCATTACGGCGGGTGATGTTCGCGAACCAGCGTGGGGGCCTTTCAACAAATGAATCACGATTTTCACTTTCGCATCTTGCGCAGGAGTAACCCCATGAAACCACTCATTATCCCGGCCGTCTTGAGCCTCCTGATAGCCGCCTGCAGTTCGACTCCCGAGAGTGGTGAGCAGGCTGCCGGAGCGGGGGCGCCCGTCGAGACACGCGGAGGCGGACCAGGCGTGACAACGGTGACGACCGGCGGTGTCGATAGCCGTGGCTTGCCGGCGGTCCTCACCGATCCGAAGAGCATTCTGTCGAAGCGTAGCGTGTACTTTGACTACGACAGCTACGAAGTCAAGACCGAGTACAAGGATCTGGTAACCGCACACGCCAAGTTTCTGACCGAAAACCGCCAGTTCAAGATGCTGATCCAGGGAAATACCGACGAGCGAGGCAGTCGCGAGTACAACCTGGCGCTGGGCCAGAAACGCGCCGATGCGATCAGGAAGATGATGGCCTTGCTCGGCGCTCGCGAAGAACAGCTCGAATCGGTCAGCCTTGGCGAAGAGAAGCCTAAGAACGAGGGTCATCACGAGAGTGCCTGGGCCGAGAACCGGCGCGGCGACATGCTCTACAACGGCGAGTTCTAGCATGTCGGGGATGTCGAGGCGTCGATGCTCCGGTCGAACCCACGTTCTGATCCTGACCCTGTTGTTTGGCATGCCATGCGCATTTGGAGCGCGCTATGCGCATGCCGGGCTCTTCGATGACGAGGAAGCACGTCGTCAAATCAAGGACATCTCGATCAAGACCAACGAGCGCCTCGATACTTTCGCCAAGGGACAGATCGAGCTGGCCAATCAGATTCAGGCCTTGCGCGAGGAGAACTCGCGTCTGCGTGGCCAAGTCGAGACGTTGACCTATGAACTCGATTCTGCCAGGAAGCGGCAACAGGATTTCTACGTCGACCTAGACGGTCGCCTGCGCAAGCTCGAACCACAGGTCGCGCAAAGTGCTGAAGCAAGATCCGCGGATGATGGCAAGCCGCCGGTTGACCCCCCCAGAAAAGCAGTCAGTGATCCGGCCGCCGAGACGCGCGAATACGAGGCGGCCCTCAACCTGTTTCGGGCCAACAAGCTCAA
Organism: Candidatus Accumulibacter cognatus; assembly: GCF_000584975.1. NCBI lineage: Bacteria > Pseudomonadati > Pseudomonadota > Betaproteobacteria > Candidatus Accumulibacter > Candidatus Accumulibacter cognatus. The sequence goes on from NZ_JDST02000046.1 coordinate 13,445, forward strand.
GGAAGCCGCCGCCGCCTTCGAATCTTTTACCAAGGCACATCCAGACAGTACGCTGACCCCCAGCGCCCAGTACTGGCTTGGCAATGCCCATTATTCGCTGCGCGACTGCAAGAAGGCGATCGATGCGCACCGACTAGTCGCCAGCAAATGGCCTGCTCATCCCAAGGCGCCGGACGCGCTACTCAACGTGGCGACCTGCCAGCAGGAACTTGCCGACGCCAAGTCGGCAAAGATGACACTTGACACGCTGCTTGCCAAATATCCCGACAGCACCGCTGCGACTACCGCCAGGCAACGCCTGAAGAAGTAGGCTGGTGAAGGCCACTGCCCGACCGTTGGCGCTGAAGATCAGCGAAATCTTTGTGTCCCTGCAAGGTGAAAGTTCGCGTGTTGGGTTGCCGTCGGTTTTTATCCGCCTGACCGGTTGTCCGTTACGTTGTGTCTGGTGCGATACTACCTACGCTTTCAACGGTGGCCAGACCATGTCCCTGCCGGAAATTCTCGCCGAGGTGGCGCATCACGCGCTACCTCACGTTTGCGTGACCGGCGGTGAGCCGCTTGCACAGCCAGCGTGTCTGCCGTTGTTGAGCGAATTGAGCGAAGCCGGCCATGCAGTGTCGCTGGAAACGTCCGGTGCGCTCGACATTGGCGGTGTCGATCCAAGGGTTTCTCGAATCGTGGATCTCAAGGCGCCGGGTTCCGGAGAATTCCACCGCAATCGTTGGCAGAACTTGGCGCTGCTGACCGCTAATGACGAACTCAAGTTGGTTCTCAAGGACCGTGCCGATTACGAGTGGGCACGCCAGTTGATCGTCGATCGCCAACTTGCTGCACTCTGTCCGGTACTCCTTTCCCCAGTCGAAGGGGAACTCCCGGCGGTGACGCTGGCGGACTGGATACTCGCCGATCGGCTACCGGTGCGCTTTCAGTTGCAACTCCATAAAGTGCTTTGGGGTAAGATGCGGGGCAGATAACTTGAGAGAGACCCGTGCCGTGAGCGAAGAACGCCGCCAGTATTCCCGAATCTCTTTTGCATCACCCGCGCAACTGCTGCTGGTCAAGCGAACGTTAGAGGTGCAGGTGCTGGACCTTTCCTTGAAGGGCGCACTGCTGCATCTGCCGGCTGCGGCCGATCTGGCAATGGGGGAAGCTGCCGACCTGGACCTGCCCCTCGATGAAATGGGCAATCGGATTCGCATGCAGGCCACTGTCGCTCATCTCGAAGGCAGACAGGCTGGCTTGGCGTGCCGGATCATCGACATCGATAGCGTTACCCACCTGCGTCGCCTGGTCGAACTCAACCTTGGCGATGCTGAACTGCTGCAGCGGGAACTGGCGGTGCTGCTTGCCGAATAAAACTGAGTCGTATTGGCCAGGCCATGAACATACCTCTTCCAGCTCCCGGCAGGCGGGCAGTCGTCCTCCTCTCTGGCGGACTCGATTCGGCGACTACGTTGGCGATCGCCCGCGCGAGCGGTTTCGCTTGCTACTGCCTGTCGGTTGACTATGGTCAGCGTCATCGTGTCGAGCTGCAGGCGGCAGCGGCGGTTGCCAGCGCGCTCGGAGCTTGTGAGCATCGGGTATTGCGTCTTCGGCTGGAAGACTTCGGGGGATCAGCGCTGACCGACGCCAGCATCGCGGTTCCCGTCGCTGGCCCGCAGCCGGGAATTCCTGTCACTTACGTACCGGCACGCAACACGGTCATGCTCTCGCTGGCCCTGGCCTGGGCCGAGGTGCTGGGTAGCCGCGATATTTTCATCGGTGTCAACGCGGTCGACTACTCGGGCTACCCCGATTGCCGGCCTGAGTACATCGCAGCCTTCGAAAGCATGGCCAATCTCGCGACCAGGGCTGCGGTCGAAGGTGCGACACTGCGCATGCACGCGCCGCTGCTGAATTTTCGCAAGGCTGAGATCATTGCTCGGGGCAACGAGTTGGGTGTCGACTATGGCCTGACGGTTTCATGTTATCAGGCCGACCAGGACGGACGTGCCTGCGGCGTTTGCGATTCTTGTCGATTGCGACGAGCTGGTTTTGCTGCAGCCGGAGTTGACGACCCTACTGCATATTTGGATTGATGACAGCAGCCGGCGCAATCATTCGCTGGCATTGACCGTCGCCTCGCTTACGCACTGCCTGCGCGCAAGCAGCACCTTGTCCACTCGATTGCGGTCCATATCGACTACTTCGAAATGCCATTCAGCCCATTCGAAGTGATCCGCTGCCACCGGAATGCGACCGAGCACATACATGATGAAGCCGCCCAGCGTGTTGAACGCGTTCTCCTCTTCGCCTGGCAGCTCGGCATCGATATGGAGAATCGTTTTCAGGCGTTCGACGGTGATGCTGCCATCAGCCAGCCATGAACCATCTGTGCGGGTGACGATCTCCTGTTCCTCGGTGTTATCCCAACTCGGAAGATCGCCGACGATCGAAGCCAGTACGTCGCTGAGGGTGACCAGACCCTGCAGGTCGCCGTATTCGTCGATCATCAGCGCGCACTGCTGGCGCGCGCGGCGGAAGGTTTCGAGTAGTTGGGTGGTCGTGACGCTGGAGGGCACATACAGTGCCGGCCGGACAAATGGCTCGACCGCGAGTGGCTTGCCGAAGAGGGCATCCTTGAGGAGGTCGTTGGTGCGCAAGATGCCGATCACATTCTCCAGGCCGTCGCGGCAGGCGACAATCCGCTTGTAGGGGCTGTCGGCGAGTCGCTGGCGAATTTCCGTTTCGCTGGCGTTCAGGTCGAGCAGGTAGATATCCTTGCGCGGGGTCATGATCGCACCGATGTGCTGTTCGTCGAGTCGCAGCACATTGGCGACGATGGCTTGTTCGCTTGCGTGGAAGACGCCTGCCTTGGCGCCCTGGCTCATCAGGACCTTGATCTCGTCGTTGCTCACCGAGGTCTCCTGGGTGTGGCGAGCTCCTAGCAGGCGCAGGAGCAGATTGGATGACGAAGCGAGCAGCCAGACCAGTGGACGCGCCAGTCGCGAGAGCAGGTTCATCGGTGGTGCAATCAGCGCAGCGATACGCTCAGGGGCCAAAAGGCCGAGACGTTTGGGGACCAGTTCGCCGACCACAACCGAGAAATAGGTCAGAACGGCGACGACCAGCGTCAGTGCGATCGTGCTGGCGTGATCCGCGAGGATTGGCCATGTTTCCAGCGATGCGGCGAGCGGAATGGCCAGGGTGGCCTCGCCGATGGCGCCGCTGAGAATGCCCACCGTGGTGATGCCGACCTGGACGGTGGAGAGAAAAATCGAGGGCTCGTGATGCAATGACAGAGCTGCGCGCGCGCCTGTGTTACCGTCGTCAGCCAGCTTTAACAGGCGTGACTGCCGCGAAGAGACGACAGCGATTTCGGACATTGCCAGGATGCCGTTGAGCAGGATCAGAAAGAGTAATAGGGCAATGTCCACAAGGGCTCGGTGGTCGGGAAATTTTCGTGCATGGCAACGCTGGCAGCGCTGTTGAACGGCATTATAAGGGTCTCCGGGGATCCCGGGACAGGCTGTCAAGGTTGGTGCCCGTCGCATCCGAATGGCATTGTTGGCGCTGCTGGAACGAGTGTTACCCTTGTGCCGTTTCAAAGCAAGTTGACAAAATTCATACTTATCAATAGACTGCGATCTCCGCAGTAGAAACGAACGCATTGCAGCTAGACAGCTGCATCCTTGCCGCTCTGTCCGCCGTCGATCAAAGCGCACAGAGTTCCGGCCTCAGGGGAAGTGTCCCCCCAGTATTCGAGGCTTTGCACCCGCCTGTAACCGTCCGTCGTCGAGCTGTTTCTTGGCGCGACGAACTCAGTGAAGGAGAGAGCATGTCCGCAACAATTGCACTTGGAAATATGGAGGGGCGTCGTATCGACGCCACTTTGAGTTTGATTCAGCATAGTCTGATCATCGTTGGGCTGATGGTCGCATTGGGCACCTTCAAGCCTTCGGTTGCCGACAACGCTGTCGCAGACAGCCAGTACGCTGCCGAATCTGCAAACACCATCGAAGTACCCGAAACGGAAGCCCTCAAGCCCGCGGCAGAAGAGTTGCCGCTGCGCCTACAACGTGTTCTGGATTTCGTTTCGCGGCGCTACCGGGTGGCGCCGGAAGCGCTGGTCCCGATCTTCGAGGCGGCGCAGGCGGTTGGCCGGGAACGTCGCCTTGATCCACTGCTGATCATTGCCATCATTGGTATCGAGTCGCGCTTCAACCCCTTTGCCGAAAGCGCGAGTGGTGCCAAGGGCCTGATGCAGGTAATCCCGGGTTATCACCTTGACAAGATACCGCAAGGTGCCGGGTTGCAGCCGTTTCTCGATCCGGTGACCAATATCCAGGTCGGCGTGCATGTTCTGGAGGAGGCGATCCGTTGGCGTGGCGGCCTGACTGCCGGCCTGCAGCACTATGGTGGGGCACCCGAGGATCCTGAGACGGGCTATGCCAACAAGGTTATTGCCGAAAAGGAACGCCTCGAGCAGGCAGCCAGGCGAAATTCTGGCGCGCGTGTCTGAGGATCGTGTGGCGTGTCGATGGTCGATGTGCAAGTCGCGTCAACGGTGTGTGCGGCGCATCAACTGGCCACGCCAGCGCCCGTGATGCGCCGGATGGCTTGTCTGGCCTCGACCGAGAGGACAAGTTCGGAATGGGCCAGGGGCGTCATCAGTCGCTCATCAAAATGTAGCAGTCCATGGTCGTCCTCGCGCAGGAATTCCGCTTCGATCAGGTTGGCGATGAAGGCAGAGAAGGTCGCCTTTTCAGGAAACTCCGGGGTGTTGAACTGATAGAGCAGGGAGAGCCGTTGTGCAAGCAGATGGCAGTGATTTTCGAGTGCTTGGCGGGTCAATTGACCCGTCCCGTGTCTCTGCAGTAGCGACAGCGTAAGGAAATGACGTTCCAGCAGTGGGCGGATGGTTTCGCCGAGCAGGTGTAGTTCGGCAAATTCCTGACTGATCGGCTCTGGCGCGACAAGCATTCCCGAGACGTTTGAGCGGCCCAGCAGACCGCGCCTGACGAGCACGCCAATGACCTCTTCGGTGGCTGTCGCCAGTTCGTCGAGAGGCCAGCGAAGAAACAGTTCTGCTCGCATCAGGGCGCAGATGCCGGACACCGCCTTTGCCACGCGAGCGCCATCGAGGCGGCGGTTGTGGCTCAGCAGGCAGGCGAGCACCGCTGGCAAGGCAAACAGGTGCAGGACATTGTTGCGAAAATAGGCCAGCAGGGGTGCCTGTTCTTCGCATACCCGGATCAAATCTCCCAGCGGATCAGCGAAACGTTCGACGACGGCCAGTCGCTCGGCGTAGGCTACGATTGGTTGCGCCGCAAGTCCGCAGGCGATGGTTGTCGGCGCGTACGGGGCCTCTCTGGCGAGCGCCTGGTAGTGCTCGATCATCCGCAGCAAGGCGTGCTCGTCGGCGGTGTGTTTGGGTGTCGCCAGCAGTGCGAGGGCGATCAGGTTGATCGGATTGAGCACGGCCGCCTCGTTGATCCGTTTGGCGAGTTCGGCGGCCGCGTTGCGCGTGGCGGCGCGCGCCCATAATGATTGGCGGGCGGCGCCTTCCTCATTCCAGCCCGGGTGATGGGCATCAAGAAAACCGGCTAGCGGCAGTGGTTCGCCAATGTTCACATGCACCTGGCCAAATACCCGCTTGATGTTGCGCACGCTTTTCAGGATGCCCAACAATGATTCACCTTGCTTGGGTTTGCCCGCCAGTTCTCCGAGGTAGGTGCGACCCTCCATCAGTTTTTCGTAACCGATGTATACCGGAACGAATACCAACGGTCGCGCGTGTTCCCGGATGAAGCTTTGCACGGTCATGCCAAGGATGCCTGCCTTGGGGGTCAACATCCTGCCACTACGGCTGCGCCCGCCTTCGATGAAGTACTCGATCGGGAAGCCGCGTGCCAGCATCAGGTGCAGGTATTCGTGGAATACCGCAGCATACAGTGGTTCACCTTTGAAGCTGCGGCGCAGGAAGAAGGCACCGCCACGGCGTAGCAGCGATCCGACGATCGGCAGGTTAAGGTTGGCACCGGCGGCGATATGGGGCGGTGTCAATCCCTGGCGGACGATGATATAGGACAGCAGGAGGTAATCGATGTGGCTGCGGTGGCAGGGGACGTAAACGATTTCGTGCCCGGAGGCGATGCGGGTGACGACGTCGAAGTGATGCAGCTGAATGCCGTCGTAAAGGCGAGTCCACAACCAGGACAGAAATAGTTCCAGGGCGCGCAGAACTCCATAGGAGTAGTCGGAGGCGATCTCCAGCGCGAAGTTGACAGCCCTTGCTTGGGCCTCACCGAGCGGGATGCCCTGCGTTTCGGCTTCGCTCCTGATCGCCGCGCGGACCTGCTCGCCGGCAAGCACCGCATCCACCTGGGTGTTGCGATGCGAGAGGTCGGGTCCGATGGCCATTTGGCGCTGGCGGCGAAAGTGCACCCGCAGGATGCGCGACAGCTTGCGTAGTGCCTGCTCCTCATCCAGGCCTCCCTGCAGGAGATTGCGCAGCAATATGGGTGCATTGTAGCGTACCAGGACATTGCGGCCGTGCAGCAGAATCGCCAGCAATTGCCGCCATGCGCCAGGTGGACGCCAAGTTTCCGAGAACAGCGCTTTGAGGACCGAATCCTGTGTGTCGGGACTGCGTCCCCAGAGGATGAGCACCGGCACCAATTGAACGTCGAGCGTCGGGTCGGCGACCGTTTGGCGTATCAGACTGGCCAGCAAGGCGGAGTAATTGCGGCCGTCGCGTGCTCTGCCGTTCAGGCTGCGGTCACGGTTGAGGAAGAAGAATGAGCTATGCAGCCGTTGCCCGCCTAGCACCATTGGTACATCGGCGCGCGGCAAACCGGCTCGCCGCGATTCCTCGAAAAGTACCAGCAGGTTCGAGAGATGCCTGTCCTGCAGGACGTAACAGACCGGTATCGCCGGGTCGAGGCCCAAAGCCTGCAGATTCTCCGGAAAAACCGAGGTCCGTACCCAGGCGTAGAGCAGGCGTCGCGCCAGAGGAATGAACCAGTTGGAGACCTTGAAGACCTTCCTCACGACGACGCTGCCCGTCCTGGTCGTCCCGCTTATTCCTCCTCGATTACCTTGTGCTGTGCCGCCAGATGTTGCTGTGTCGCCGGCGGTACCTGTGCGTAGTGCGAGAAGGCGATGCTGTACGAGCCCTGTCCGCCGGTCAGTGACTTGAGGCGCGACTGGTAGCCTTCAAGTTCAGCCAACGGTGCCTGACCGGTAATCGCCATGATCCCTGGGCCCCGCGGTTGAGTGCCGGTAAGGTGACCGCGTTTGCTGGAAAGGTCGCCAGTCACGTCACCGGTGAGGGCGTCCGGCGCCAGGATTTCGATGTCGACAACCGGTTCGAGGATGATCGGCTTGGCAGCACGAATCGCCTCGATGGTCGCTTTCTTGGCGGCCATGAAAAAGGCGATGTCCTTGCCGTCGACCGGATGTGACTTGCCATCATGCACGGTGACGCGCAGATCCTCCACCGGGAAGCCGGCAACGACGCCGTCAGCCAGCGCCTGACGCACGCCCTTCTCGACTGCCGCCATGAAGACTCCGGGAATCACGCCGCCTTTGACGATATCGACGAACTCGAAGCCGGCGCCCCGTTCGAGCGGCTCGACCCGCAACATCACTTCTCCGAATTGGCCCGCGCCACCACTCTGTTTCTTGTGCCGGCAGTGGCCCTCGGCCGAGCTGGTAATTGCTTCACGATAGGCGATCTGTGGCGGTTTGGTGTCGAGTTCCAGCTTGTACTGCTGAGCCAGGCGCGTCAGCTTGGCGCGCAGGTGCATTTCACCGAGGCCGCGAATCACCGTCTCGTTGGTCGTTGGATGACGTTCGATCCTGAAGCAGGGGTCCTCGACCTCAAGCTTGTGCAGGATCTCGAACAGCCGCTGCTCGTCAGCCTTGCGCCGCGCATGAACGGCCAAGCCGTGCATCGGTAGGGGGAACTCGAGTGGCCGCAGATGAATATGGTCCTCATCGTGTGAGTCATGCAATACGCAGTCGAATTCGAGTTCCTCGACCTTGGCGATTGCACCCAGATCGCCAGGTACCAGTGTCTCAACCTCGACATAATCCTTTCCCTGTAGGCGATAGATGTGGCCGACCTTGAACGGACGCTTGCCATCGCCGACAAAGAGCTGCGAATCCTTCCGGATCGTCCCCTGATGGACGCGGATCACTCCGACCTTGCCGATGAACGGGTCGCTGACGACCTTGAAGACGTGCGCCAGTACATGCTTCTGCGGATCGGGCTCGGCCGCGAAGGGTTCGGCCGAGGTGCCGATCTCGCCGCGATAAAAAGGCGGTGGGTTACCCTCTGCCGGATTAGGTGCGAGTCTGGCGAGAACGTCGAGCAGTTGCGGGATCCCGGCTCCGGTCTTTGCCGAAACAAAGAGAATGGGAATCAGGTGGCCTGCACGCAGTGCCTTCTCGAAGGGTCGGTGCAATTCATCCGGAGTCGGATCGATTCCTTCGTCGAGGTACCTTGCCAGCAGGTCCTCGTCTTCCTCGACGATCTGATCGATCAACGCACGGTGTGCTGCTGCTACCGATTCGAAATCACTTTCGCCATCATCATGGCCGAGCAGCTCGACGACCTCACTGCCCTGCTTCACCGGCAAGTCAAGCAACATGCACTCGCGACCGAAGCGATCACGGATTTCGCCGACCAGCGCCGGAAGATTGACATTCTCCGCGTCGATCTTGTTGATCACGATCATCCGGCAAACACCACGCGCTGCGGCCAGCTTCATCATGCGTTCGCTCGAGAGTTCGATACCGTTTTGCGCATTGATTACCACTAAGGCCGTGTCCACGGCAGCGAGTGCGGCAATCGCCTGTCCGGCGAAGTCGGGAAATCCCGGCGTATCGAGCAAATGAACCAAAATACCTTGCCAAGAAAAACTCGCCAGCGCTGAATTCAGCGAGTAGCCAAATTCTTTTTCTTGCGCATCGAAATCGCAAACCGTGCTGCCTTTTTCAACGGTGCCCCGGCTGCTGATTGCGCCGGCTGCAGCGAGCAGGCTTTCGGCAAGCGTCGTCTTGCCGGCGGCACCGTGGCCGACGAGAGCAACGGTGCGAAGGTTACTGGTGGCGGTTTGGCCCATTCATCATCTCCCATTCAAGTCAAACGCAAGCCGCAGCTACAGAAAGAACCCCCATGGTAAGTTGGCTGCGCGTGCGTTCATGATTCTACCCCGGCGACAGCCGCTGCGCTTGCTCGTCGTGGTGTCGCTGGCGAACGCTGGTGTGCAATACCGGTCGGCATCGTCAATGCAAATTACATCAGTTTTGTGTAAATCGATTGAGTCGGCTAAAGTAATGCGCTTTTACGTCGACGAACGCTGAGTCAGGAGGCAACATGGAAAATAATCCCGGTCAGGCTGGTCCTCGCGAGGCCGCCCTCGAATATCATCGCTACCCGACTCCGGGCAAGATCGCGGTTCAGCCCACCAAGGGCCTGAGTAATCAGCTCGATCTGGCCCTCGCCTATTCTCCAGGAGTTGCCCATGCTTGCCATGCCATCGTTGATGACCCGGCGGCGGTCAGCTTGTACACCTCGCGATCCAACCTCGTAGGCGTCATCACCAACGGTACTGCCGTGCTCGGCCTGGGTAACATCGGTCCTCTGGCAGCCAAACCGGTCATGGAAGGCAAGGGCTGTCTGTTCAAGAAGTTTGCCGGGATTGATGTTTTTGACATTGAACTCAGCGAGAGCGACCCGGACAAGCTGATCGACTTGATTGCTGCAATGGAGCCGACCCTGGGCGGCATCAATCTCGAAGACATCAAGGCCCCGGAGTGCTTCTACATCGAAGCCCGGCTCAAGGAAAGGATGTCGATCCCGGTCTTTCATGATGACCAGCACGGCACGGCAATCATTTCCTCGGCCGCGATCCTGAACGCACTCAAGGTGGCCGGCAAGGCGATTGACGAAGTGAAAGTCGTTTGCTCCGGCGCGGGCGCTGCCGCGATCTCCTGTCTCAATCTCTGGTGTGAACTGGGTGTTCGTCGTGAGAACGTCACCGTATGCGACTCGAAAGGAGTGATCTACACCGGACGTGACGACAACATGGAACCGACGAAAGCGGTGTATGCGCGCACTACCGAGGCCCGCACACTCTACGAGGCCATTGATGGTGCCGATGTCTTCCTCGGACTTTCTGCTGCGGGCGCGCTCGAACCGGAGATGCTCGCCCGCATGGCCAAGCAGCCGATCGTTTTCGCTCTTGCCAACCCAATCCCGGAAATCATGCCCGAACTGGCCCGCCAGGTCCGTCCCGACGTGATCATCGCAACCGGTCGTTCGGACTTCGCCAACCAGGTCAACAATGTTCTGTGTTTTCCATTCATTTTCCGCGGCGCACTCGATGTCGGCGCAACCTGCATCAACGAACACATGAAGATGGCCTGTGTAAAGGCACTGGCGGCAATGGCCGAGGAAGAGGTGAGTGCCGAAGTGGCGATGGCCTATCCTGGTGAGGAACTTGCGTTTGGCCCGGATTATCTGATCCCGAAACCCTTCGATCCGCGCCTGATCACTATCATTGCGCCGGCTGTGGCGCAGGCAGCGATGGATTCCGGTGTAGCGACCAGGCCAATTGCCGATATGCCTGCTTACCGGGAAAAGCTCAAGGAATTCGTTTACCAGACGGGGGTCGGCATGCGCGCCGTTTTCTCGGCCGCCAAGCGGGGGCGAAGGACCCGCATTGTCTATCCCGATGGTGAGGATGAGCGCCTGTTGCGCGCTGTGCAGATCATTCTTGATGAAGGGCTTACCCGCCCCATATTGATTGGCCGTCCGGGCGTGATAGTGACGCGACTGGAAAGGATTGGCTCGAGATTGCGTGTCGGTACGGATTTCGATGTCGTTGATCCGAACAGTGACCATCGCTATAAAGAATGCTGGACCGCCTATCATCAGCTCAGGAAGCGCCAGGGCGTGACGATCGACATTGCCAAGACACGCTTGCGTAGCGATAACACGATCATCGGCGCCATGCTGCTCAGGCTTGGCTACGCCGATGGAATGATCTGCGGCCTGACTGGCCGTTTCCTGCATCACCTGCGGCAGGTTGACGAGATCATCGGCAAAGCGCCGGGTTGCAAGACGATGGCAGCCATGGCGCATCTCTTGCTTCCTGGTCGCGCCATGTTCATCTGTGACACCCATGTCAACGAGAATCCCGACGCCGAACAACTGGCTGAAATTGCCTTCATGGCCGTCGAAGAGGTTCGCCGGTTCAAGATCCGTCCCAAGCTGGCGATGCTGTCGCATTCCAACTTCGGATCGTCGCAGACCGTTTCAGCCCGCAAGGTAGCCGAGGCAGTGGCGATTGTGCGTGCCAAGGCGCCGGATCTGGAAGTCGACGGGGAAATGCGCGGCGATAGCGCACTTTCAGCGGAGATACGCAAGCAGTTTGATCCCCAATCGCCACTGACCGGAGAGGCCAACGTGCTGGTGATGCCAAACCTGGACGCAGCCAACATCTCTTTCAACCTGCTCAAGATGATCGGCAGTGATGGGATGGCCGTCGGCCCGATCCTGCTCGGCGCCGCGCGGCCGGTGCATGTACTTGGGCCAACCTCAACCGTTCGCCGGGTAGTGAACATGACCGCTCTGGTGGTGGTGGACGCCGCCAGCAAGTAGGGGCTCGGGACGCTGCTTTACAAACACGCGCAGCCAATGCATTATCAGGTTGGGCCAGATCCGTATAACCGAGATCTGATGGTTTAACAAGCCTTGTACAGTCCTATCTTGTAAAGTCCTATCGCGAATAATGGCAGCCAATCCGCAACAATCCCAGCTGAACGGGCTTGCCCGTGCGCTTGTACAAGCGGGCCGACTCAAGGAAGCAGAGGCAGAGTCTCTGCTTGAGCAAGCCATTGCCAAGAAGACTTCGCTAATCGAACAACTGGTGGCCGCGAAGAAGGCAAGCTTTCTCGAATTGGCACGTTTTTCGTCAGACAAGTTCGGTTTTCCGTTGCTCGACTTGGCCGCCTTTGACGACTCGAACATTCAGAGAAATGCAATTGATCGAAAGCTGATCACGGCCCACCAAGTCGTACCATTGCACAAGCGCGGGAATCGATTGGCAGTTGCCATCGCTGATCCCACCAATCTGCGTGCGCTTGACGAGATACGCTTTCAGACCGGGTTAACGGTCGACCCGGTCATCGTTGAGGAAAACAAGCTCATTCCGCTGGTCGCGAAGATATCCGAATCGGCCGAAGAGGCCTTGAAGGGTTTCAGTAACGATGACCTCAATCTCGAGTTCACCGACGAGCAAAGCCAGGAAAAAGAAGAGGTCGCAAATCTTGAAGTTGATGATGCTCCGGTCGTCAGGTTCATACAAAAAATGATGCTCGACGCCATCAACGATGGAGCATCGGACATTCACTTCGAACCCTACGAGAAAAACTATCGCATCCGCTTTCGCACTGACGGCATATTGCGGGAAGTTGCCGCTCCGCCTCTGGTCATCAAGGACAAGATTGCTTCCCGTATCAAGGTGATTTCACGCCTGAACATTGCCGAGAAGCGTGTTCCCCAGGACGGCCGCATGCGCTTGGTGCTCTCGAAGCATCGATCGATCGACTTCCGGGTCAGTACCCTGCCGACGATGTACGGCGAGAAGATCGTCTTGCGGATTCTGGACCCGGCCAGCGCCACCATGGGAATTGATGCCCTGGGGTATGAGCCCGAGCAGAAAGCGATATTGCTTGACGCCATCCATCGACCTTACGGCATGATCCTGGTGACCGGGCCCACGGGTTCAGGAAAAACGGTCTCGCTGTACACCTGTCTCAATATTCTCAACAAACCAGGGGTCAATATCTCGACAGCCGAGGATCCTGCCGAAATCCCACTGCCGGGAATCAATCAGGTGAACGTCGACGACAAGGCCGGGTTGAGCTTTCCGGTAGCTCTCAAGGCTTTTCTCCGTCAGGACCCGGACATCATCATGGTGGGCGAAATTCGTGACGTCGAAACTGCTGAGATCGCGATCAAGGCGGCGCAAACCGGGCACATGGTCCTGTCGACCCTGCATACCAATGATGCTCCGGCAACCCTGACCCGTCTGATGAACATGGGCATTCCAACTTTCAACCTGGCCGCAAGCATTCTGCTGATCACTGCGCAGCGGCTGGTTCGTCGGCTTTGTACCTGCAAGAAACCTCTCGATACACCGATCGAGACACTGCTCAATGCCGGCTTTCTGGAAAGCGATCTTGATGGAAGCTGGACCTTGTACGGCCCGGGAGAATGCGAACTCTGCAAGGGCAGCGGTTACAAGGGACGGGTCGGCCTCTACGAAGTCATGCCGGTGACGGAAGCGATTCAGCGCATCATCATGGCCAATGGAACCGAGCTGGATATTGCGATCCAGGCCCGCAAGGAAGGCGTCAATGATCTGCGTCGTTCCGGTTTGCTGAAGGTCATGCAAGGGCTGACTTCCCTTGATGAGGTTCTCGGCAGTACCAACGTTTGAAAAAGAGGTAGCCATGGCGACCGCAGCAAAACCCACCAGGAAGATCGGGACGGAAGTCAAGGAACATGTATTTCTCTGGGAGGGGAAAAACAGGCTCGGCAAAGTCGTTCGTGGAGAACAACGCGCTTCCAGTCAGACCGTGGTTCAGGCGACTCTGCGGCGGCAGGGGATTCTGGTCAGCAAGATATCTCGGCAACGCTTCAAGGGCGGGCAGAAGATCTCCGAGAAGGATATCACGCTGTTTACCCGCCAGCTGGCGACGATGATGAGAGCCGGGGTGCCCCTGCTCCAGACTTTCGAGATCGTCGGTCGGGGCCACGATAATCCGTCAGTCGGCAAGCTGCTGCTGGATATCAAGTCGGATGTCGAAACCGGTAGTTCGCTCTCGCAAGCCTTCCGGAAGTATCCCCTGCAATTCGATCCTTTGTACTGCAACCTGGTGGCTGCCGGAGAGCAGGCGGGTATTCTCGAAACCTTGCTTGATCGACTCGCCACCTACAAGGAAAAAATGCTCGCCATCAAGGCGAAAATCAAGTCCGCCCTGTTCTATCCGGTGGCCATCATTTTCGTCGCCTTCATTATTACGGTCGTGATCATGATCTTCGTGATTCCCGCTTTCAAGGAGGTCTTCAAGAGTTTCGGTGCCGACCTCCCGGCGCCCACGCTGATGGTGATCGCCATGTCGGATTTTGTCATTGCCTGGTGGTGGGCGATCTTCGGGGGCATCGGCGGCTCGATCTTTGCATTTTTTTACACATTGAAGCGATCGGAAATGATGCAGATCGCTTTCGACCGCATGTTCCTGCGCCTCCCTCTTTTTGGTGAAATCATTCGCAAGTCGGTCATCGCCCGCTGGACGCGCACGCTGGCAACCATGTTCGCGGCGGGCGTTCCGCTGGTCGAATCGCTCGACTCGGTCGGCGGTGCTGCCGGCAACTATGTCTACAAGGTGGCGACCAGGAAGATCCAGAGCGAGGTGAGTATCGGTACCAGTCTCACCTCGGCAATGCAGAGCAGCGAACTCTTTCCGAACATGGTGAATCAGATGGTGGCGATTGGCGAGGAATCCGGCGCACTTGATTCAATGCTCAGCAAGGTCGCCGATTTCTTTGAAGCAGAGGTGGACGACGCGGTCGAGGCGCTATCCAGCCTCATGGAACCGATGATCATGGTCGTTCTTGGGGTATTGATCGGCGGGATGGTGATCGCCATGTATCTGCCAATCTTCAAACTCGGGGCAGTAGTCGGATAATGCTTTCCGCATTGACTGCCGAACTGGAACCGACACTGTTCATTTTCATCTCTGGCATCCTTGGTTTGCTGGTCGGCAGTTTTCTCAATGTCGTCATTCATCGTTTGCCAATAATGATGGAGTGCGAATGGCGCCTCCATTGCGCAGAACTCAGGGGTGAAAAGCCTGCAGACAGAGAAGTGTTCTCGCTGGTCAGGCCAGGCTCGCGTTGCCCGGCCTGTGGGCATGCGATTACTGCCCTTGAGAATGTTCCGGTCCTGAGCTGGCTATTCCTGCGTGGTCGCTGTTCAGCTTGTCATGCGCCGATATCCTTGCGTTACCCGCTGGTCGAGATGGCCAGCAGCCTGTTGTGTGCTTTTGCCGCATTTCATTTCGGCTATGGTTGGGCTGCGGCCGGTGCGATGCTGCTGATTTGGAGCCTGCTCGCACTGACCGGTATCGATCTGGATAGCCAGTTATTGCCGGACTCGATTACTCTTCCCTTGCTCTGGACTGGCTTGCTGTTCAATCTGTTCGCTACCTTCGTCGACCTGCCATCGGCAGTGATCGGTGCGGCCGCTGGTTATCTCTCGCTGTGGTTGGTGTACTGGACTTTCAAGCTGACAACCGGCAAGGAAGGCATGGGTTACGGTGATTTCAAGCTGCTTGCAGCGCTGGGTGCCTGGCTCGGATGGCAAATGCTGCCGTTGACCATTCTGCTCTCGTCACTGCTTGGGGCCGTGGTCGGCATCACCCTGATCGTGGTAACCAAACGTGGCCGAAGCGTACCGATTCCCTTCGGCCCGTATCTGGCAGTAGCGGGGATGCTGGCACTGTTTTGCGGGAAACCTCTGACTCGGGCCTACATTGGTTTCCTGTAGCCGTCCAACGAAATCCTCTCCATTTGGCAGGAAAGATTTCGCCACAAGTGGGTGAACTCATATGGCGCTTATCAACGCCAGAATTGCAGTGGTGATACCCTGTTACAGGGTAGTGAACAACGTACTTGGCGTAATCAGCGCAATTGGTCCAGAGGTCAGCCGAATCTATGTGGTCGATGATTGCTGTCCTGATGGATCCGGTGATTTCGTGGAAAAGAACTGCAATGATGAGCGTGTTGTAGTCATACATCACCATGAAAATCAAGGTGTGGGTGGCGCAGTAATCACAGGTTACCTGGCGGCAATTGATGATGGCATGGAGGTGATCGTCAAGCTGGATGGTGATGGCCAGATGGACCCAGGATTGATGCCCGGATTTATTTCTCCGATCCTGGAGGGCGAAGCCGATTACACCAAGGGAAATCGCTTTTATTATCTCGAAGAACTTGGGGCAATGCCGAAGATGCGCCTGATTGGTAACGCAGCCCTATCCTTCCTGAGCAAGATTTCGACCGGGTACTGGGATTTGTTTGACCCGACCAATGGTTATACCGCGATCCATCGGGATGTCGCTCGGCAATTGCCATTGGATAAAATAAGCCGCCGTTATTTTTTTGAAAGCGACATGCTATTCAGGCTCAATACATTGCATGCCGTAGTTGTGGATATACCGATGAACGCCAGATATGGGAATGAAGTGAGCAATCTCAAGATCTCCAGGGTCATTGGCGAGTTTCTCGTCAAGCATTTCAGAAATTTTCTGAAAAGAATTTTTTATAGCTATTATCTAAGAGGCATGTCGATTGCCTCGATTGAACTTCCACTTGGGGTAGCCATGTTTCTGTTTGGAGGTTTTTTTGGCGCTTGTCAATGGATGTCCTCCATCAACTCGGGTCTGGCTGCTTCCGCAGGGACCGTAATGCTTTCGGCCTTGCCGGTGATCGTCGGTTTGCAATTGATCCTGGCCTTCCTGAGTTACGACATCAGATCGGTTCCGAGCAAGCCAATTCATCTAAAAAGAAGAAATTTTCATTTTCGAGCCAATGAAAATGGATACAAAGATGCAGTGTGAAGATAAGGAATGGATTGAATACCGGGAAAGATTCTCAACAGTCTATGACGATGCAAACTATTCGAGCCCACTCCAGTCATCGGTCATGCGAGCCAGTCACAGGCTCGTAGAAAAGGCATTCGATGAGCAGACATATTTTGGTCGCATTCTCGAGGTTGGTGCAGGAACTGGCGAACACCTTCACTTCGTTCGCCACAGATTTGATGAGTACATCCTTTCTGATCAGGATCGGAAGACCCTGGAAGTAGCCATGAATAAATTTTCCGGAATGCATGCAGGAAAATTGCGCTACGCAACGCAGACAGGCAGCCATCTGGATTATGCAGATAATACTTTTGACAGGCTACTGGCCACCCATGTCCTGGAACACATTTACCAGCCACACCTCGCGCTCAAAGAATGGCTCAGGGTTCTCAAGCCTGGCGGTGTCCTGTCGATCCTGATTCCTACCGATCCCGGACTGGCGTGGCGCTTGGGAAGGCATTTGGGGCCGCGCAAGCAAGCGATGGCGAAGGGAATTCCGTACGACTATATCATGGCCAGAGAGCATGTAAACTCCTGCCACAACCTGGTTGCGCTTTTACGTCATTATTTCAATGATGCCAAGGAAGCATGGTGGCCATTTCCGGTTCCATCGATCGATCTGAATTTATTCTTCGCATTTCATGCAATCGCCAACAAGCGGACATGCGGGTAATGACGGTATATGTGATTGCGCTCCTTTGCGTCGTGGGCCTGGCGATTGGACAAATCCTGTTCAAGGTGAGCGCTGCCGAAATAACGGCCAGCGGCTCCATTTTTTCACCGAAAGCGGCCATCGCACTGCTTGCTGCCATGTGTATCTATGGAGTTACTTCTGTCGTTTGGGTCTGGATTTTACAGAAAGTAGAACTCGGGAGAGTCTATCCACTGATGGCGCTCGCCTTCATCCTGGTCCCGATTGGCAGCCACTTTGTTTTTGGCGAGCGCTTTCAGGCTCAATATTTCATTGGGGTTGCCCTGATCATGATTGGGATCATTGTTGCGGTCAGGGCATGAGAATCATCAACAATGGCATGTGCCATTTCTCTGCGCATGCCGGATGGCCGCTGTTTCCAGTCCTGGTATTTCTGGCATGTTTTTTATTATCCGCGATCATCCCGCCATTCCAGTCGCCGGACGAGTTTGATCATGTCAAACGCGCTTATTTTCTGACGAGAGGCCAGGTCATTCTCGATACGCCCACAGGAAAATCGTCGGGCGGCATGATGGATACCGGTCTGGCAGCCTACATGAACGCCTATGGCCGTCTGCCGTTTGATCCGGATAGAAAACTTTCGGCCGCCGAACTCGATGAAGCAAATAACATCCGCTGGACGGGGGACCAGGAGTTCAGTCCTGCTCCGGGTACCGGATATTATTTCCCACTGATTTATGTCCCGCAGGCCACGGGTCTGATCATCGGAGAGATGCTGGGCCTTTCGGTAAATGGGTCCTATCGACTGGCGCGATTTGTCGTTCTGGCGTCCGCTTCCTTGATCCTGAGCATTGCTTTCATGATTCATCGCCCGTCTCCTCTGGCGGCCGCACTGCTCGTTCTGCCGATGAGTTTCTTTCAGCTCTCTTCGGCTAGTCTGGATGGCATATCGACTGCTGGAGCGATCCTGATCATTTCCGTATTCATGCGGATGGCCATTGATAAGGAATTAACAAAACCATGGTTATTGTATGTTCTGACCGCCAGCGTGATCGTTGTCGTGTCATGCAGAATACATTTGTTGCCATTGGTGCTTCTGATTTTTGGTACCGTGTTTTTTACCAGAAGGAAGAGTGGCCTGATTGCTGGCGGCATAGCCTCGATCTCCATTATGCTGTGGCTGACGGTCGCTTTTAAGACCACGATTGATATCAGAGTCGTCACAGGCTTCCCTGTTTCAGGAATAATTCAGCATTATCTGCTGAACCCTCTTTCTTTTGTCAGGGTGCTGCTGGCAACGCTCGCCGATGAGGAACTGTTGAGATTCTATGGGCAATCCTTCCTGGGTATTCTCGGTTGGCTGGATGCTCCTTTCCCGGAGGATGTTTACACCGGCCTCTATGCCCTTGTTGTCCTGACAGCCCTCTTTTCTACCTCATTCAAACACATCGAGGAGGAATGGCCGGCAAGATTGCTGTTGGTGTGTTGTGCGCTCGGCGCATCTTTACTGGTTTTCTTTGCGTTGCTCGTGTCCTGGAGTGTACACCCGGCAAGCATCATTAAAGGAGTACAAGGTCGTTATTTCATGGTTCCCGCCCTGCTCGTTGCCTATGCGCTTGAGGGAGGTAGCCGGGCCGAATCGCGTCTTTTTATCGGCCCGCTCTTGCTGGCCGCCTTGTTTTTGTTCTCTGCATTTAACACCACCAGTTTGTTGCTGATGAGATATTATCTTTCCGCCGAACAGCCCGAGATGGCGAAGTTTGAGATGCGAGCCAGCCTGCCTGCGACAAGCGGTGGATCATTGGCGTTGAGCCTTGATCAAAAACAAATGTATGGGCCATCTGCGCTGAAACGCATCGCTATCATGTTCGGTACCTTTAGGCGAAAGAATCCGGGTCTGGCCGAGTTGAGACTGCGCACCGGCGAGGGCGAGGTCCTGGTGATTCCCTTTGACTTATCCGATCTTGTTGATAATCAGTACAAGTGGTTTGATCTTGATCCTCGGCCATATATCTCGGGAGAAATTGTCTTTTTGTCTGGTGGTGGTATTAGCCTTTGGCAGGTTCATCGCGAGGGGGGGCCTGTGACTTCCTGCTTAATCTACGAAGCCAGTAATGGGGGCAAACGATACACGAGGGGTTGCCCCCGCTGACAAGAGTAGCTTGTTTAGTCGGCCCTGCAAAATTTTCGCAGCCCAGCAACACCACTCCCGGCGCGCGAGGCGCATGCCGCCGCTGCTCCTCGTCCTCTGAAATCGCCGCCAGCAGCTCTACCAAGCCGCGTGCAACGCCAATCCCGCTCGATGGAGCGGCCATACTCGCAACTGGACTCCTGCCGGCTGCGTCACTCTCAACCCCGACCGGAATCCTGCCAAACCGGACCCTTCGACCAGTGGAAAAAGTGTGCCAATGGCAGCATGAGTTCACGCGACAACTATCTTGACATTCACCGCCGAAGCGAAGGCTGTGCTCGGGCATGTAGTGTGCGGCCTAACGACCCGAGTTCGGCGACGGCGGCCACGAGGCGCGCCGATTGCAACTGCGATGGCCCGCTGCCGTTCGCTACAGCGCATGGCTAGGCGGCACGGTCGTCATCTCTCAATCTGTGAACGAACTCGACCAGGCTCGTCCAGTGTCGCTCGGTCGCGTAGAGCATCGGCCCACGCGTAAGCGGAAACCACGACCAAAATCTCGTGCGTCGTGGTCGCTCACGCAGGTTGCAGACAATCTGCGAGCACAACCACTCCTCGTCGAATCCTGCCCACTCTCCGGCAACAGTGAGCAAATTGGGTGAGACAACTGGTGCAACCTCGACAAGATAAACCTGCCGCAACTCCTGGATAGTGAGGCCAGAGTCCGCCATGACACGAGCGATGCGCTCCAGGTCCTCGGTAGCCAGCTCGGTGTCTAGCCAAAGCTCGGAGAGGACCACCCACACTGGTCTGCGCTTTTTTATCTGCTGCTCATCAAGCATCGAAAACAACAGAGACATAGTGCCGGCTAGACAGGCTATGGAGAAACCTGAGTAGCCAAAAACTCACCATTTCCGACCGGCACAGTACATGTGGTGAAGTCGGCATCTGCTGAAACCGTTTCGACAAAGGGCCCCATCTCGGCAGAATGGGATGTGGCATTATCGACGACAAGAAGTCCTCCCTTCCGAAGAACTCGCTTGATGTCGGGCCACCATCCCAGATACTCAGAGCGCTCGGAATCGAGAAAAACAACATCGAAGCTCGATTCGGAAGCGCCCCTAAGCATGGCACCGGCTTCACCCTTAACCTGGGTAATGAACGGAGCAAGGCCGGATCGCTCGAAGTTCTTCGCTGCGAGGGAAAGCTTGAAATCAGATAGCTCAACGGTGGTAACGTGTCCTTTCACCGCCCTGGCTGCAAAGGCTAGCCAAAGGGTTGAGTAACCGTTAGACGTTCCTATCTCAAGGACACGTTGAGCATTCATGGAACGCACCAGCACCGAAAGAAATTCTCCAGTGTCTCGGGTAATGTTAAGCATCCGCTGAGGCCGATCGGCAATGGTGGCATCGTTGCTCAAGCCAAACTGTTCGAGTTCAACAAGCAGTTTCTGTAGCGATTCTGTCACGTTACTCTCCTGAGGCCCAATTCTCGCAATAACCCGCCGAGCGGGGCGGGCGCAGCACGCTTCGCGAAAACGGGTTCATTGCGGGGTTGGGCGTCGTCACGTCGACTACGCCCCTCGAGATTGCCATAGGTCCCGCGACGCGAATCTTCACGGGGCCAGCGACGCCAGATATGCCGCAAGGGCCACCATGTCTTCGACGGCCAACTTCTCAACAGTGGGCCTCATAAGGGGGCTCAGACTACCCGCACGCGCGCCTTGCTTGAAGTCATAGAGCTGCCGGACCAGGTAACTGGGCGACCGGCCGGCAATTGAAGGTATTGGTCCAACGCCTTTGAGGTCAGAGCCGTGACACGTCGCGCACGGGACGGTCGTGCCGCTACCACCCGTCTTCGCCAAGGCTTCCCCTCTGCCGATACTACCAGTCGGGACATACGCGATGAATGGAGAACGTGCATCACGAAGTTCAAATCGCTCCGCATCTGCCGGTACCTCGACGATACGCAGTCCGATCGGCTCTTTGTCGACAGATTTCAAAGCGACATAGTGATTTCGATTCAGACGGACCATCGGCACAAGATCAGTTTCAACCACCTTGATCAGTGCCTTAGGCTTCAACCGAGAAAAATATTCGGCTGCGGACTGTACCTCTGCATCGGTGAGCGCCTTCGCGTTTTGCAGCATCAAATTTACTGGGCCTCTCGCTGGGCCTGACGCTTTCCTCGCTCCACTCTTGAAGTTCGCGACCTGCTGCACGATGTAGGGAGCTGGCAAACCCGCGAGGCTCGCGTTTTCAGGCCCACCCGTTCCCTCCGCGCGGTGACAGGACCCACAGGCACGCACTTCGGGCTTTCTACCTCGCGCCACAATTTCGGGCATGGGAGGATGGTCATCCGGGTGCCAGTCGGGTGCGAAATACAGGTCTTGCGCCTGTGCCATTGAGAAAGTAGCCGAACTGCCTGGGACACTCCGCGGCACATGATCGCCGGGAGGCAACTTCACCTTCGGATCCCAGGGATAGGCCCACATTGGAAACGACGCGTCCGATGCTGCGGGATCGTCCGATACATCGCTGCGACCTTGTGCAAGCGCTGGCAATGCTGTCAGGAACATCGTGACGAACATTGCGCCTATATGGATTACCTTGCCGCTCCTCATTCGGGGCTCCCTTTGCGAAGGTTTCACAGTCGAATGCTACGCAGGGCCAAGATGTCGGGTTATCGTGGCTACCATGCCGATGACGCCGAACGAATGAAAGGGACTTCCCCGTCCCGAGGGTGCGGTGGAAGCCGCGAGCGGCAACGAAGTGCCGAAATGGAGCGGGTAGCGTCAGCCATTTCAAAACCACGAAAGGGGAAGTCCATGCGCATCGTAACGGTTGGCATTGATCTTGCCAAGAATGTGTTTGCCGTCTATGGCGTCGATGAGAACGGCAAGGCCGTTCTCGTCAAACCGAAGGTTCCTCGCGACAAATTGCTGGAGCTGGTGGCGCAATTGCCGCCGTGCGTGACCGGGATGGAAGCGCGTTCGGGCGCGCACCACTGGGCACGGCAATTCCGCCAGTTCGGCCACACGGTGAAGTTGATGGCGTCGAAGTTTGTCGCCCCCTACCGGATGAGCGGCAAGCGTGGCCAGCACGACGCCGCCGATGCCGCCGCCACCTGTGAAGCCGTCCGGCGACCACACAGGCGCTTCGTCCCGGTCAAGGAAGATCCCCGCGGATCATCTGGGGTCTGCACCGCACGCGGCAGGGCTTTGTCGAGGAACGCACGGCCACCTACAATCGGCTGCGCGGGCTGATCGCCGAACTCGGCATCGTCCTGCCACAGAAGGTCGCCTGCCTTCGTCGCCAGATCGGCGCCCATCTCGAAGGCCTGTGCCGGGCCATTCCAGGCAGTGTGTCGGCGATCTGCTGGCGCACGCCGGCCCACTCGACCAGAGGATCGAAGAATACGACCGGCTCATCGCCCAAGCGGCATGCGAAGACGCGCGCAGCAGGCGCCTGATGACGCTGCAGGGCCTCGCTCCGGTGACCGCCGGCGCGCTTCTGAGCAGTATCGGCAACGGGCATGACTTCCAGAACGGTCGCCAGGTCGCCGCCTGGATCGGCCTGACCCCGGGCTAGGGCGTGTCATCAATTGAGCCAGACGAGGGAGGCCGCCCAATGAATGGCGCCGAGGAAATTGCGAGCAGTTTTGTCGTAACGGGTGGCGATGGCACGGAACTGCTTGAGCTTGGCGAAAAAAGTTTTCGATCAGATGGCGCGCCAAATACAGGTGCCTGTCCAAGGGGCGCTGGATCAGGTAGGTGCGGCGTGAAGGGATCACGATCGGTTTGCCCGCGTTTTCCAACGGCTCAATCAGCCGCTTTTGCGCGTCATCGGCTTGCTCCGCCAGGACGGCATCCGCCGGGGAGTTCGGCAGCCAGACATCGGCGCCGACGAAGTCGTGGGTTTGGCCGGGGGGGAGGGGAAACCCGGCCGGATTGCCCAGAGCGTCCACCGTGGCGTGGATCTTCGTGCTCAGTCCACCGCGGCGACGTCCGATGGCCTGGCCTACTTCAGGCCCCTTCCTGAGGGCACCGGCACGGTGCGGGTGAGCACGAACGAGGGAAGAATCCATCCTGACCCACTCGTTGTCCGCCTCTTCCGCCCATCCGCTAAACACGCGCTTCCACACCCCCGACTGGCTCCCGCGAGAGAACCGGAGGTGCACCACGCGGAAATCCCCGAAACGTTCGGGCAGGGCGCGCCACGGGATGCCGGTTCGATATCGGTACCGCACGGCTTCCACAAACAGGCGCTTGTCTGCGGCAGTGACCCCCACGTGCTCAGCACGTCCAGGCAGCCGATCCTGGATGCGGTCCCATGGGTCGTCTCTCAGTGCGTGTCGCTGTTTCATCGCTCCATCCTTCGCCGGCTCGGCAGCGCTCAACGCGGATGACCCAGCAATTGATGACACGCCCTAGCTTCCTCGCGCCACTCATCCTCCAGGAAGCCACGAGCGAAACAGTCAGGGCCTCCGTCGCCACACTGTCGCCACGGCAACTCTGCATCAGCGGGTATCAGCAGCGCCCATCGGTGCTACGATTGCGGTCATGATCGACTGGTCTACCTGTCCTGCAGTGGAGCGAGACCCGGCACGCTTCAGCGGTGCATGGCTCTTCCGTGGCACTCGAGTGCCGGTAGCCGCTCTGTTCGAGAATCTTGAGGACGGCGCTTCAGTCCCCCAATTTGTCGAGTGGTTCCCCGGGGTCAGCATGGAGCAAGCGCGTACCGTGCTCGAACATGCAGCGCGAAGCGCGTTGGCGGTTGCGTGAATGCGAGTCTTGTTCGACCAAGGAACGCCTGCACCGCTACGGCATTCGCTCACCGAGCACTTGGTCGAAACAGCCTTTGAGCTGGGCTGGGCGAAGTTGAAGAACGGCGAGCTCATCCGACGCTTTGTCTGATTATTCCCCACGGGTTCGTTGAGAAGATTCGCGATTGCAATCCATAGCGACGGGTCGTTCTGACTACAGGATGGAATGAAAAAGGGATAGGACGCCCTTTGACAGTCAGCACTGTGCCGACTCTAGCTGCTGCGATGCGTGTCATTGGATGCTCATCGTATAACGTGGAGCTGACCGGCGCTGCGCGGCTTTATCGCGCAGCGTCCAGCGATCGAAGGGAGCGCGGTCGAGCGCAGGGTTATGGCTCATCGTAGTAACCCTCCCACCAGGAGCTTGTGTCAACGCAAAGAGTGTCTTCGATGGCCTCCAATTCGGCTGGATCTTCCACGTGACTTTGCAGTTCGCAACTGAAAGGAAAAGAGTCATTTCCCGTGGCACCTTCCCCACGGCGTAGGTCGCTGTTGGAACCCCATTGAAGTTCTACTCCGATGGTGCCAGATGCACGCAGGTGAATAAATTCGCTGCCAACCTTTGTGACGGTTACCTCTTCCATATCGATCTCATCGACGCAATGGTGTGTCGCCAACTCATCAATCGCGCCGATGGTTTCGCCAATTGCGAGTGCCACGACCTCATCGTGAATCTGGGCTTCTAGCGCTCGAGCTAACTGAGCACGGCAGTCGTTCGCAAGCCCAAGAACGCTAGACAACGAATCAATAGCAAGCGCAGCTTCTGCGGAAGCGCGAGATGCATCAATACCAAACGTACCTTCGTTCACGTGCGTGTACATATTTAGTTTGTTGATCGCGCTGATGAGCTCCTTTTTCTCCTCCAATACATCAATCTCTAGGGTGCCGGTTACGTAGTCACTTGGTAAACCGCCCTGCAGAACGTAGGTTATAGCGTGAGCGCGGGTGATGCCGGTTCTGGATGTTGGGTCGGGTACATACCAAGTGCAGGCTTTTATTTCAGCATCCGGGGCCAGATCGCTCAATACGTGCCGAACAAGTTCGCGATATCCAGAACAAAAGTTGTTGAAGGAAAGAGGGTTGGACGTGTCCTCCAAACTCTTGATAGAAGCAGCAAGCAACTTCTTTTGAAACTCGCTGCTCAATTGAGCGCTCAGATAGTTCGCGAACTCGTTAAGCATGGAGACTGACCGGTGAGGCATAACGTTTGACATGGGAGGCGGCGCAAGGGCGCAGCCCTTGTGACGTCCTCTCGATGGAAGGGTTAGAAGTCAGGCGCTCAATACTCGTTGTTGTCGTCATCGAACCCAGGATGCTCGTCCTCAGGCGCGTAGTACTCAGCGGCTTCGTAGGTTGAAGTTGACTTGTACGTTGCTCCGAGGCCGCTGGCACTTAGTTGCGACAGACCAGCAATCTTCAACTGGCAAGCGATGCACTCAAATTTGGAGGGCAAGTACTCTTGCGCTTCGATGATTAGGTCCCCGTCCAGCTTGCGAATTGGGCCTGAAATCGGGCCACCAGTGACAAGTGCCTCGCTGCCGCACGAGGGACATATAACCCGATGACCAGCCTGCCGAGTTGCCCAGGCTGATGCCTTCTTCTTAAGGCTTTCCTTTTCGGCTGAGTCTTTCGTTTCCCATACGGTCTTGTGTGCCGAAATGGCTTTCGCGACTGCTTTGGCGGACTCGTCTTTAGATGCTGCAATCAACTGGACGGCAATCTGAGACTCTTCGTCTCCGAGCAGGACATCAAGTTCTTCGCCGATCGAAGCCAGAAGCACTGTGCATGTCTCGTAGAACTTTGCCAACCAGCTCGTGCTTAGACCGTCGAAAGGTGTACCTCCTGCATGAAGCTCTTCGTTTCTAAGGCTAATGTGCTTGGCTGCGAAGCCCTCGAGTTCAGAGGTAAATGCTGGGTTGATGTCGCGCAGTCGCGAAAAGACTTCGCTTATATCTATCGACTTTGGGATGTACTTGGGTGTATTCGGCGTGTGACCGAGAGAAAAGTACAAATTGCTCCAACTCTTTGGGTCAGCAAGAAGAGCTGGGCTGGTGTTCGCGAGCGATGCACGAGCCAAGAATTCGAGTACGAATGTCGATGTGAGGCCGAAGCGCCAGTCGTCCCTGGAGTGCGACAGCATTTCTTCTGCGTATCGCTGAGCCTTTGCTAGAAGCGCTTCTGTAGACCACGGGTGAATGATCTTCTTTGCCTTGGGAGGCTTTGTGCTCATGAGAGAGTCCTTAGATATGCTCGATCAATGTGACGCATCCTGGCAGCAGTGCCGACGGATGCTCGTCCGTGAAGACAGCGCCAGTTGTCAACGATCAATGTGTCGCCTCGCTCTAACAGCAGCACTTCTGACGCAACTGAGCTTGTTAGGAAATCCTTGACCTTTTCGAAACCGGAAGCCGATCTGCTGGTCGCCGCTTTGAGATAGATGCTGTCCCACCGGATTTGAAAACGGTCTGTTAGCCCAACTCGTTCAAGTAGCTGAAGCAGTTGTTTTCCATTTCGCATGGGTCGTCGTGGTTGCACTAGGAGCGAGCGCAAGAACTTAGGGCCGAAATGCTGAACTAGGAGCTGCCCGTCGAGGATGCGAGTAGGAACGAGGCTTGTGCCTGTTACGCATCTAAGCGCGAGGAACTGCGGAGGAGTTGCCCAATGGGCCAAGTCGGTGTGCAGGGGAAACTCTTCAACCCCAAAGTTTCCACTGTATGTATTTGGGAGGGACTCGATCCGATGGCGCGGCACCAGCTGCTGTACGGTGTTTAGGTGATCTCCGCAAAT
>NZ_JDST02000047.1:0-66770 GCF_000584975.1 Candidatus Accumulibacter cognatus
AAAGGCCGACAGGCTGCTAGGTGCTAGAATGCCGCTTTTTGTCGAAAGCCCTCTGTGGACCTGTTGCTCCTGCTGAAAGCGCTGATTCTCGGTCTTGTCGAAGGCCTCACCGAGTTCCTGCCGGTATCATCGACCGGCCACCTGATCCTCGCTGGCGACCTGCTCGACTTCAACGATGAGCGCGGCAAGCTATTCGAGATCGTCATCCAGTCCGGCGCGATCCTGGCGGTGTGCTGGGAGTATCGCGCGAAGCTCTCGCAGGTCCTGCTCGGACTGGCCAGCGAACGTGCCGCGCAGCGTTTTGCACTCAATCTTCTGGTGGCCTTCCTGCCGCTGGCGATCATCGGCCTGCTGTTCGGTAAGACGATCAAGGCGCATCTGTTCAACGCGCCGGTGGTGGCGCTAGCCTTCATTGCGGGCGGTTTCCTCATTCTCTGGGCCGAGCGGCGCGAACATCGCATTCGCGTCGAATCGGTCGATGATCTGTCGCTGACCGACGCTTTCAAGCTCGGCTGCGCACAGGCATTGGCATTGATCCCCGGCACCTCGCGATCAGGAGCGACGATCATCGGTGGCCTGTTCTTCGGCCTGTCGCGCCGTGCAGCTACCGAGTTTTCGTTTTTCCTGGCGATTCCGACGCTGATCATCGCCACCCTCTACCAGCTCTACAGGGAACGCGCACTACTCTCCTTCGACGACCTGGGAATGTGGGTCGTCGGTTTTCTGGCCGCCTTCATCTCGGCGTTCTGGGCAGTGCGCGGGCTGCTTCGCTACATCAGTACGCACGATTTTTCGATTTTCGCCTGGTACCGCATTGTATTCGGCATCGTCGTGCTGCTCACCTGGCATTACAACTGGGTTTCCTGGACCTACTGAAGTGACGACTCCAAACATTCTTTATCTGCATGGCTTCTGCTCGTCGCCAGCGTCCTGGAAGGCCAGGTTGCTCGGTGAACGCTTGGCTGAGATCGGTTTTGGTGACCGTTTCCAGTGCCCTCAGTTGTCGCCGGTGCCGCTGACGGCGATTGCCAGGGTCGAGGCGCTGTTGGCCGGCAACGACGGTCCAACGACGCTCGTCGGCAGTTCGCTGGGGGGCTTCTATGCCAGCTGGCTGGCCGAAAAGCACGACTTGCGCGCAGTCCTGATCAACCCGGCAGTCATGGCACCGATGCTGCTCGACGGGATGGTCGGCACGCATCGCAACTTCCATACCGGCGAGACCTTCGAGTTTACGTTGGCGCACGTCGACCAACTGCGCGCGCTCGACACGCCGATCGTAACGGCTGCGCGCTATCTATTGCTGATCGAAACCGGAGATGAGGTGCTCGACTACCGTCAGGCTGTCGCGCGCTACGCCGGCTGTCGCCAGATGGTTCTTGCCGGGGGCGATCACAGCTTTACACGCTTCCCTGATCTTGTACCGCAAATCATTGAATTCTGTAGGCTATAATCGCTGCAATGCATGTTCTATTCGAAGAAGAGGGGGCTTTCAAGGCAGCCACCATCGTGACCGACAACGAGACCTCGTTGCAGGTCGAAACGGCCTCGGGCAAGCGCAGCAAAATCAAGTCGGCAAACGTCCTGTTGCGCTACAGCGAACCGGCAGCGACGGGACTGCTCGATCAGGCGGAAGCACTGGCTGCCGATATCGAGCCCGAATTTCTATGGGAGTGTGTCGGTGACGGCGAGTTTTCTTTTTCTGATTTTGCCAACGAGTACTTCGGTCACATCGCCACGGCGCTTGAAGCCACTGCGCTCCTTCTGGCCCTGCATGCGGCGCCGATCTATTTTCATCGCAAGGGCAAAGGTCGTTTCCGCAAGGCACCGACCGAGATTCTCCAGGCCGCCCTTGCCGGCCTCGAAAGGAAACGCCAGCAAGCCCTGACCATCGAGCGCATGGTTGGAGAACTCAAGGCCTTCTCCTTGCCCCCCGAGTTTCTGCCCATCCTCAACCAATTGCTCTACAAGCCTGACCGCAACCGCAACGAGACCAAGGCACTCGAAGCAGCGTGTAGTGAAACGGGTTTGTCGGCAGTACAGTTGCTCGAAAAGTGTGGCGGCATCCGCTCGGCACACGACTATCACCTGAAGCATTTCCTGCTTGAACAGTTCCCGCACGGTACGGCTTTCCCGGTGACGGCGGCACCGGCACTACCGGTCGGTCTACCGCGTGCCGATGTGCAGGCCTTTTCGATCGACGACGCGACAACGACCGAAATCGACGACGCGTTTTCCCTGCAGACACTGCCTGGCCTGGGCTGGCGGGTCGGAATCCACATTGCAGCACCGTCGCTGGGTATCGCACCGGGGTCGCCACTGGACCACATCGCGCGCGCCAGGCTGTCGACGGTCTACCTGCCGGGCAGCAAGATCACCATGCTGCCGGATACGGTACTGGATTCCTTCACCCTTTCGAGTGGCCGCGACTGCCCCGCCATTTCGCTGTATCTCACGGTCAGCCCCGAGTTCGAGATTACGGCCCACGAGTCGCGCATCGAAATCGTTCCTGTGGTCGCCAACCTACGCCACCACGACATCGAACCGCTGTTCAACGAGCAGACGATTGCCGATGGTCTGCCCGAGTTTCCCTTCCATGATCAACTGCTGACCCTCTGGCACCTCGCCAACGCCTGCGAAGGCCGACGCGGCAAGCCTTCGGCGGTGCAAGGCCATTTTGACTACAACTTCCGGGTCGACGGCGATCTCGGAGATGCCGAGGCCTGCCGAATCGAGATTTCCGCACGCAAGCGTGGCAGCCCGCTCGACAAATTGGTCGCCGAGTTGATGATTGTTGCCAACAGCACCTGGGGCGGGCTGCTGGCAGCACGGGGCGTGCCCGCAATCTATCGCGTACAGACCGGCGGCAAGGTGCGCATGAGCACTTCGCCGCAGCCGCACGAGGGCCTCGGGGTAAAACAGTACGCCTGGTCGTCGTCGCCGCTGCGTCGTTATGTCGACCTGATCAACCAGTGGCAGTTGATTGCCAGCCTGCGGGGAGAGACACCACCGTTCGCGGCACGTTCCGACACCCTCTTCACCGCAATGCGCGATTTCGAGCTGACCTACAGCGCCTACGCCGAATTTCAGCGCAACATGGAACGGTACTGGTGCCTGCGCTGGCTGCGCCAACAAGGAATCGACCGCATCGGGGCAACGATCGGCCGCGAGAATCTCGCCAGGCTTGACCATCTGCCGCTGGTACAGCGAGTACCCTCGGCACCGGAACTCAAACCCGGCCAGCGTATCCGACTGCGTATCGAGTCGGTCGACTATCTGACCCTGGCACTGGGCTGTCGCTATCTCGAAACCGTCGCCGTGGCAGGAGCCCGTATCGAGAATGCCGCAGAGGAGGCTCCGGAGGTCCTGGAGGCGGTCGATTGAGGTGAGCGCCGGATCGCGTGAAATGGTTGTACGCTGGTTGGCAACACATGCTCTGGGGCTGGCACTCGCGGCCTCGCTGCTTCTGCATGGTCTGCTGCTGTCGCTGCACTTTAGTTACCCGGATCCCTCGCGCGTTATCAAGGACCGCGCCTTCGACATCATTCTGGTCAATAGCCGTTCAGCTCGCGCTCCTGCCGACGCGCAGGTGCAAGCGCAGGCCAATCTCGACCATGGCGGAAATACCGAGCAGGATCGCCGAGCCAGGACACCCTTGCCGGCTACCCCCAGACATCAGGTGGGTGACGACCTCGAACACTCGCAAAAGCGCGTCCAGGCCCTCGAAGCGCATCAGCAGCGACTGGTGGCGCAAAGGGAGAGCAGGACCATGGTCGCTGCGAAAGCCGAGAAGGAGGCACAGCCCGATCCGGTGCACAATGTCAGCGGTCGCGACCTGGCGCAAAGCGCCTTGGCGATGGCACGTCTCGAAGGCGAGATCGCCAAGGAACTCGACGACTACAACAAGCGGCCACGCAAGAGATTCATCGGCGCCAGCGCAGTGGAGTACCGCGATGCACAATACCTTGATGAATGGCGGCGAAAGATCGAGCACGTCGGCACGCTCAATTACCCGGAAGCAGCGCGGGGCAAACTGTACGGCAACTTGGTCATGACGGTGACTCTCAGGAGCGACGGCACGGTCGCCGGAATCGAGATCAACCGTTCCTCAGGGCACCGTATTCTCGACGACGCAGCGCGGCGGATCGTTGCCATGGCCGCACCGTTCGCCGAATTCCCACCCGCCATCCGGCACGATACCGACATTCTGACGTTTACCCGAACCTTCAACTTCACTCAGCGTGACAGCCTGGAAACCAAGGCCGGCAAGCGATGAGCACTGGTGACTACGTATTCGGCAAGCCGCTCGACCACTTCAAGCCCAAACCTCCTGCCTTCGCCATGGGGAGGGGCATCATGCGACGCGCCGGGGCTACGAAGGTCGTCACAACCGGATGAGTTTCGTGTTGCTGTGGGCCAAGCGGCTGCTTCTCGGCTGCTTCGCGCTGCTGCTGCTCTACCAGTTCTGGCTATTTGGATGGGTCCTGTGGTGGAACTGGGTCAACCCGGACACCACTCGTTTCATGAACATTCGCCTTGAGGAGTCGCAAGTCAAGGATCCACAGGCGCAACTAAAAAAGCAGTGGGTCGGCTACGAGCGCATCTCGATCAATCTCAAACGTGCGATCATCGCGGCCGAGGACGCCAAGTTTGTCGACCATGAGGGCTTCGACTGGGAAGGCATCCAGCACGCCATCGAAAGGAATCAACAAAAGGGACGTGTCGTCGCCGGTGGATCGACGATCTCGCAGCAACTCGCGAAGAACCTCTTTCTGACACCCGCCAAGACCCCGTGGCGAAAGGCTGAAGAGGCAGTCATCACGCTGATGTTAGAATCCGTATGGAGCAAGCAACGGATCCTCGAGGTTTATCTCAACGTCATCGAGTGGGGCAACGGTGTTTTCGGAGCCGACGCCGCCGCGCGTCATTACTATGGCGTTTCCGCCTCGCAGCTTTCACCCGAGCAAGCTGCGAGGCTGGCCGGAATGGTCCCCAGCCCGCGCTTTTACGACCGTAACCGCAACGCACCGGGATTGGCCAGAAAAACCGCCATCATCCTGGCGCGCATGCGCTCTGCGGATCCACCCTGACATCGGTGAAGCATAAGAGAGTGTTGACCATCATGAA
The DNA here is from genome assembly GCF_000584975.1 of Candidatus Accumulibacter cognatus. Taxonomy (NCBI): domain Bacteria; kingdom Pseudomonadati; phylum Pseudomonadota; class Betaproteobacteria; genus Candidatus Accumulibacter; species Candidatus Accumulibacter cognatus. Next base: position 5,125 of record NZ_JDST02000047.1, read on the forward strand.
CGATTCAAGCGGCCGCGACTTCCCCGACGCGGAGACGGGAGAGCGGCTGATCGACGACCAGCAGTTTCGCGAGCTGATCCGCGCACGCTGCCGGCCACTGCTGGAACTCGTCCGCGGCCTGACTGCAGGGGGGGTCGGCGAGCTCGCTCTGACGCGGCTGCTGAGTGGTCGGCTACTACTCGAATCGAGCCAGATGGAAGAGCTGCTCGACGAATACGGAGCTTCCCAGAACCGCCGCTGGAGCCGCTTGCGGGCCCTGGTCGCGGCGCTGCGCAACTTCGCACGCATCGGACGGACCCTGGCGCATGTGCAGCGTCGCCTGCCGACCTACCGCCTGCTGGCGGTGGACGCCGATTTCCATGCGGCGACGGGCGAACGCCTGTGCCTGGTGGGCAGCGTTGTCAGCGCGGTGGCCACCAGTCTGCTGGAGGAAGCGCGGTTGCTCGGTGTCGCGATCGCCGACATCGTTCCGACTCCGGAGGATTTTGCCGAACAATTGCCGCCTGGTCGCCTGGCTCGCAATCGCGACGACCGCATCACCACCGACGCGAGCATCACCGTCACCTACCTGGCAACGGAGTTCCTCAATCTGGCGGCGGAAAGCGAGCTGTTGCGCACTTCGGCCCGCGTGCCGCCGCAGGACTATGCGCATTGCTTCCCGGATCCGGTCAGCGAGGAACGTCTGCGCCAGCTCAGCTTCCGTTTCCACAATCTGCAGTCACTCTACGATACCCATGTTTCCAGAACCTGGGTCGAGACCTCGGACCCGGAGCTGTCGATCCTGCGCGGCCACGCCAGCGTCATCTATCATCTTCTCAAGATCGCCACTGACCTGGCCCACTACTACGAGCGGCACGTCAGCCCGCAGACCGGCGATGGTCTGCTGTGCGAACGGCCGGTGGTCGATACCGACGCCATCATGGCCACCCTTTTCGCCTACGCCATGGCTTTCTCGAGCGATGTTCTGGACGGCGGCCAGCGCCTCAGCCAGCACATCCTGCGCCGCTACGCCGAGCCGGGGCGGCTGGAGGTTCCGGTGCCCAGCTACCGGGGCTTCCACGTGCGGCCATCGAATCTGGTGGCGCGCATCGTCGCGCATTACGGCAGCGAGGTGCAGATGGATCTGGACGGCAAGCTCTTCGACGCCGGCTCGCCGCTCGACCTCTTCCGCGCCAACGAAACCATCAATGCTCGCAAGCGGCGCTGGCTGGCGGCGGAAATCGCCCGCGTTCATCCCGACCAGGATGGTGTACTGGAGCCTTCGGCGATCGCTGCCGCCGTGCTGGCCATCGTGCATCGGCTGTCCGGCGAAGGCAAGGTGATTCTCTACCGCCAGCCGCTGGAGATCTCTGACGAAATCGGTCGCCGTGAGGGTGGTGTCCTCGAAAACACCGTTGCCGAGATCGCACGCCTGCAGGCCACGGGACAACTCGACATCCGCACCGACCTGACCGTTACCTTCATCGGCGACAAGCGCGTCCTGGCCGATGTGGACGTCCTGGCCAGGGTTGGCTACGGTGAGGATGGTTTCGGCAACAACGTGGTGCTGCCAAAGGAACTGTCGTATCTGCGGCGCTGAAGGGGTCAGGCCAGCCAGTTGACCGAGAACCCACGGAAGTCGCCTGCCGGCCCGCACGGTGGATTGCCCGGCTGGTAAGGGGCCCGTGCCGACCCCTGCCATGAAGAACTTGCTCCCGCCATGAGAACATTGCTTACCTTTACCCTTTTGGCATGGGCCAGTGTGGCCGCGGCGCTGCCGTTGGAAACCATCAAGTTGCCGCCAGGTTTTGCCATCGAGCTTTGGGCGCGTGTCGACAATGCCCGCCAGATGGCGCTCGGCGGTGTCGATGCCAACGGCGGCATCCTCTATGTCGGCTCGATGCGCGCCGGCAAGGTGCATGCGGTGCGCTTCGATGCCGCCTATCGCGCTGGCACCGTCACGCGCATCGCCGACGGCCTGCCATTACCGACCGGCCTGGCCTGGAAGAACGGTGCGCTATATGTCGCGGCGGTGAATCGCATCCTGCGCTACGATGATATCGACCGTCGGCTCAATCAGCCGCCGGCGCCGGTCATCGTCACCGATTCACTGCCGAAGGATACCCATCACGGCTGGAAGTTCATCGCTTTCGGGCCGGACGGAAAGCTCTACGTTCCCGTCGGTGCGCCGTGCAACATCTGCGCCCCCGGCGATCCCTATGCGGTCATCCTGCGGATGAATGCCGACGGATCGGGCCGTGAAATCTTTGCCCGTGGCGTGCGCAACAGTGTCGGTTTCGACTGGAGCCCCGAGGACGGTGTCCTGTGGTTCACCGACAACGGCCGCGACTGGCTGGGCGACGACACGCCGCCGGACGAACTCAACCGTGCCCCGCGCCCGGCCATGCATTTTGGTTTTCCCTACTGCCACGGCGGCGAACTGGCAGATCCGGAATTCGGCGCGCAACGCAGATGCAGCGAATTCGAGCTGCCGGCGCAAAAGCTCGGCCCCCATGTCGCCAGCCTCGGCATCCGCTTCTACACCGGCAGCATGTTTCCCGCCGAGTACGGCAAACAGATCTTCATTGCCGAACACGGCTCATGGAACCGTTCGAGCAAGATCGGCTACCGCATCAGTCTGGTGCGCGTGCAGGAGGGGCGCGCCGTCGCCTACGAGACCTTCGCCAGTGGCTGGCTGCAGAATCAATCGGCCTGGGGCCGCCCGGCCGACGTGCAAACTCTGCCCGACGGCTCGCTGCTGGTCTCTGACGATTACGCCGGAGCCATCTACCGCATCACCTGGCGCAAACCATGAAAGCGGCAATCCTCCTCGGTCAGCCTGCTGCGGAGCTCAGGCATGTCTGGTGGCGGGGCAAACCTGCCAGCTGCGCTGGCCAGCAAGACGCCAGCGCAGACACCGCTAGCAACAGCAGGCTATGGGATGCCAAAATGCCGGGATGCCGATTCTGCGCGTATTGTTGATGGCACGCCGGCGTGAACCATCGTTTATCATAGCGTCGTGAGGAGAGACTGCGCCGGGATTCCGGGATTGTCCTCGTTGACCAACACTGAGGGGAAAGTTTCGCCATGAAGGGAAAGACATTGCTGGTATTGCGGCACGGTAAGTCGGACTGGAGCACCGGTCACGAGGATTTTCAGCGCCCGCTGGTCGAACGAGGTCGTCTCGGCAGCCAGAAAATGGGGGCCTGGATCAAGCGCCAGAAACTGGTACCGGACGCGGTGCTCAGTTCCACGGCCGAGCGCGCGCGCGCCACGACGACGGCTGCCTGCAAGGCGATGGGGGTGCCGTTGAGCAAAGTGCGCTGGGACGACCGTCTCTATGCGGCGCCAGTCGAAGATCTGCTGGCGGCGCTGGCCGATTGCCCGAAGAGTGCCCACCGGGTGATGGTGGTCGGACATAATCCGGGGCTCGAAGAACTGATAGATTATCTGAACGAAGGCCAGATCGAGGTTCCGGACGATGGCAAGGTGCTGCCGACTTCGGCACTCGCCCAATTGGGAATGATCGAAGACTGGACGAAGCTCGAGCCAGGCTGCGCCACTCTGGTCTCGGTCACCCGACCAGGACAGGTGCCGGACGATCTGGCCATGGACGACGAGCCGCAGGGTCCGGTTCCTGACTACTTCTTTACCCAGTCGGCAGTGCTCCCCTATCGTCGGATCGATGGCCAACTGGAAATCATGGTTATCGCCTCGCGCAAGGGAACTCGCTGGGTGATCCCCAAGGGTGTCAAGGAACCCGAGCTGTCCTTGCGTGATTCAGCCGGCAAGGAAGCACTGGAGGAGGCCGGCGTGCGCGGTCGCCTCGACGAGCAGCCGATTGGCCATTACGATTACAAGAAATGGGGCGGTGTGTGCCATGTGGCGGTATTTCCAATGGAAGTCAGCGAAAGCGTTCCCGAAGACGAGTGGGAAGAGAGCCACCGCGAACGGCGCTGGCTGGAGGTCGGGAAAGCCAGGGGCATGGTCAACGAGCGGGCCTTGCGCAAGCTGATCGACAAACTGGCCAAACGGGTCGGCAAACGCTGAAGCGAAGAAGGATTCTGCAGACGGCTAGCGGTAGTGCATGCCGTCACTGTAACGTCTGGCCGCCGGTTTTTGCCGTCGAGGGCAGAGATCGTGGAAAGCGAATGCGCCTGCCGGGCATTTCGCCAGACGTTCCTCATGATTCAAGAGAGATTCGGGTCGAATCTATAAGCGCTTCCAGAAAAGTTCTTCGGCATTGATACGGCGGCATTCCTCGGGCTGGCGCTGTTGGAATGTCGGGAGACTGATCCGATGGCAACATGCCTGTCCCCGGAACTCTTGAGCCGGATCCGAAATTTGCTGACAATAGATGCCGCGCTAACCATACCTGTTGAGCGTATCTGGACATCGGACACCAGACCCTTTGCCACAGGGAGGAGCGGGCATGCATGATGTGAATGATGAACTGGTCTTCGTCGAAGACGACGGACCTTGGAGCGATAAAGACGGAGCGGCCTGTCCGTGGCGAATCCTGGTGGTGGACGACGATCCGGGAGTTCATGAGGCAACCCGCTTCGCTCTTGCCAATATCATCATTCTCGATCGTCCTCTGGCGCTGTTTCATGCCAGTTCGGGAGCCGAGGCTGTGGCCCTTCTGCGGGTCACGGAAAAAATTGCGGTGGTTCTCCTCGACGTGGTCATGGAAAGCGACGATGCCGGCCTACGCATGGTCGATATCATTCGCAACGAGCTCAAGCTGGCCAACTGTCGCATCATTTTGCGTACCGGCCAGCCGGGCCAGGCACCGGAAGCCGAAACGATCACCCGCTATGACATCAACGACTACAAGACCAAGAGCGAACTGACCCAGAACAGGCTGTTCCTCACCCTCACCACGGCGATTCGTTCCTACGACCAATTGCTGCGCCTGGATGCCACCCGCAGGGGTCTGGAAAAGATCGTCGCCGCCAGTAACCAGTTCATCGCCGAGCAGGGATTGCAAAGCTTTGCCGACGGCGTCATAACCCAGATTGCCGGTTTGCTCGGCGTTGAGCCGGAGGGCCTGGTCTGCTGTGCTGCCGCCCAGGACAGCCCCTTGGTCAATGGTCGCCGCGAGTTTCACATCATCGCCGCTGCCGGCCATTTTCGTGCGCTCATCCAGCGGCGCCTGTGCGAGATCGACGACCCACGCATTCTCGGTCAACTGATGATGGCGCTGAAGGAGCGCCGCAGCCTCATTGAACCCAACAACATCACGCTCTATTTCGCCAAGACCCCTGCAGAGGGTTTCGCGGCCTTTATCGATTCGGCCAGGCCCATCAGTGAGGTGGATCAGGAACTGCTCAAGGTCTTTTGCACAAACATCGCGCTTTGTGCGAAGAATATCGAGCTGGTGACAAAACTGCGCCGTGATGCCTTCTTCGACCGGCAGTTGGGCCTGCCCAACCGTACGGCACTGGTTTGCGAACTCGACCAGACGATGACGAAACAGGAGAGCGGCTGTGCCCTGGCCATCGTTGACATCGACCAGTTTGCTGTGGCCAATGATTTGCTCGGTCACGACTACGGCGATGCCCTGCTCAAGGCGACCGCCCAGCGTCTGGGTGAGCACCTGCCAGCCAACGTCTTCATCGCCCGCCTCGGTGGCGATGCCTTCGCGGTCATGGGTCCGAAAATTTCGGTCAACGGGGAAACCATCCAGGCCTGTTTTCAGACTCCTTTCGTGATCGAGGGAGTGCACCAACCAGTATCCGCCTGCGTCGGCATCACTCTGCTGGAGAGCGGTCTACGTTCCGGGATCGAGTACATCAGAGACAGCTACCTGGCTCTGAAACAGGCGAAAACGGCTGGCCTGGGGCAAACGGTGCTGTTCTCCCAGGAACTCGGCAGCGCAGTTCGGGAGCGCGCACATCTGCTGCGCGATCTTCGCCTGTCCTTCGAGCAGCAGCAATTGTTCCTTACCTATCAACCCCAGATCGAACTGAGTTCTGGCCGCATCATCGGCGTCGAAGCCCTGATGCGCTGGCGTCGCGAGGACGGTGCTCTGGTGCCGCCGGAAAGCTTCATTCCCATTGCCGAGCAATCGGGCCTGATTGTCGATATGGGGCGCTGGCTGCTGCAGACAGCCCTCCAGGCACTGCAGCGTTTTCGCGTCGTCGGCTGCACGGACCTGCGGATGGCGGTGAACATCTCGCCGGTACAGCTACGCCAACCGGGTTTCATCGAGTCGGTCAGCGAGGCACTGCACTTGACCCGGAGCAGACCCGCCGATCTAGAACTGGAAATCACTGAATCGGTCGCCGTCGGTGGCCTCGAACCCGTCATTGCCCTGCTCAAACGCCTGCGTGCCATGGGAGTGACGGTGGCCATCGACGACTTCGGTACCGGTTACTCGTCCCTGGCCTATCTCGACAAGCTGCCGGCCGACCGTCTCAAGCTCGACCGCAGCTTCGTCCGCGCTCTTGAACGCGACGACAACGGTACCCGCATCGCCCGCATGATCGTCGTCCTTGGCCGGGAACTGGGTTTGCAGGTCATCGCCGAGGGTGTCGAAAACCAGAAACTGGAGGAGCTGGTCATGGCTCTGGGTTGCAACGAGACCCAGGGCTACCACTACGGCCACCCCATGCAGGAAAGCGAATTCATTGCCTGGCATGCCCGGTACAAAGGAAAACAGGGTTGAAATTCTCCAGTTTCGACCAATGGCCTGGGGGCATCCCCCAGGACGACAGCCTGGCAGATGCCGGTACCACCTTTACCATCAGCCTGTCCTCGTCGCACTGACCATACTGGCTGCCGTTTGAGTGCTCCCGCCCGGAACATTCATGCGGCCCGTGTTTTGCTGCCGACGCAAGCGCTCGCGGCCAGTCGATTGACGCCATTTACCAAGGCACGGATTGACGCGGTCACGATATTCGCATCGATGCCCACGCCGTAACATTCGCCAGCGCTGCCGGCGCGCGTCAGTTCCATGAACGCACAGGCGCTGGCATCGCTGCCGCTGCCGCTCATCGAGCGTTCTTCATAGCTGCGCACCTGCAAGATCAGACCGGCGCCACGCAGTGCCTGTACCGCTGCATCGATGGGACCATTGCCTTCGCCCGCCAGCAAGTGCGCCCGGCCGTCGATCTCGACGCTGAGGCGGATGCCCTGGGCGCTACCATGCTCGAAAAGGTGGTGTTCGATGTAGCGCACGGGATGATCGACGCCGAGATAGCTTCTGGAGAACAATTGCCAGATGTCGGCGGCGCTCATTTCTCCACCATGGCTATCGGTATGCACCTGTACTATCCGCGAAAACTCAACCTGCAGGCGACGCGGCAGGACGATGCCGTATTCGGCTTCGAGCAGGTAAGCAATGCCGCCTTTTCCGGATTGGCTATTGACCCGAATGACCGAATCGTAGCTGCGGCCGACGTCGGCCGGGTCGATCGGTAGATAGGGAATGCTCCACGCGGCATCGGGCTGCTGAACGGCAAAACCTTTCCGGATCGCATCCTGGTGCGATCCGGAAAAAGCCGTGAACACCAGGTCGCCGACGTAGGGGTGGCGCGGATGGATCGGCAGACGGTTGCAGTGCTCGACGGTACGTGCGACGGCGTTGATGTCCGAGAAATCGAGACCTGGCGGCACGCCTTGCGTGTACAGATTGAGCGCCAGGGTGACGAGGTCGACATTGCCGGTACGTTCGCCATTGCCAAAAAGGCAACCCTCGACGCGCTCGGCGCCGGCCATCATCGCCAACTCGGCAGCAGCCACCGCCGTGCCGCGGTCGTTGTGCGGATGCACGCTGAGGATGATACTGTCACGGCGCGCGAGGTGGCGGTGCATCCACTCGATCTGATCGGCGTAGACGTTCGGTGTCGTTACCTCGACCGTTGTCGGCAGATTGAGAATCACCTTGTCCTCTGGCGTCGCTCTCCAGGCGGCAGTCACCGCGTCGCAGATTTCGAGGGCAAAATCGAGCTCGGTGGCAGTGAAGGTTTCCGGGCTGTATTCCAGCACCCATTCGGTCTCCGGTTGTGCGTCGGTGAGTTCCCTGATCAGGTGTACGGCGGCGACTGCCATGTTCACGACCTCGGTCTTGCTCAGCGCAAAGACATGCTCCCGGAACGGCTTCGAGGTGGCATTGTAGACATGCACGATTGCCCGCCGCGCTCCTTTGAGCGATTCGATGCTGCGACGGATCAGGTGCTCGCGAGCCTGCGTGAGCACCTCGATGCTGACATCGTCGGGAACATGGCCGCCTTCGATCAACTCGCGAACGAAGTCGAAATCGGTTTGTGAGGCGGAAGGGAAGGCCACCTCGATTTCCTTGAAACCGATCTTGCAGAGGGTGCGGAACAGGCGCATCTTGCGTTCCGTGTTCATCGGCTCGAAAAGTGCCTGGTTACCGTCACGCAGATCGGTGCTCATCCAGATGGGTGCCGTGCTGAGGGTTCGACCCGGCCATTGACGATCAGTGAGTTTGACTGCCGGGAAAGGGCTGTACTTGAGTGAAGGATTGTTCAACATGATCGTGGGCTCCTGAGTGTTTGCTGACAGGACAGATGCTACGCAGGATTGCCCGGCAGGTGTTTGCGTTTTTGTGCGCATTACACTACATATTTCGCAGATAATTGCTTATAATATAATAATAAAAGCAGATTCTGCGGTGAATCCTCTTCACAGGAGACTTTATGGTCCTTGATCGCTTTGACCGACAGATTCTGCAGGTCCTGCAGCAGGAGGGACGCATCAGCAATCAGGAACTCGCCGACCGTATCGGCCTTTCGCCATCCCCCTGTCTGCGTCGCGTTCGTGCCCTCGAAGAAGCTGGTCTGATCACCGGCTACCGTGCGCTGCTCGATGCCAGGGCACTCGGGCTGTCACTGATGGCGCTGATCCACATTTCGATGGACCAACATACGCCCGAGCGTTTCAGTCACCTCGAAGCGGCCATCCGGGAAATTCCCGAGGTCATGGAATGCCTGCTGATTACCGGCCAGGCCGCCGATTACCAGCTCAAGGTGGTGGTCAAGGACATGGATGCCTACCAGGACCTGTTGCTCAATCGCATTACCGGTATTCAGGGGGTGACCGGTGTGCATTCGAGCTTTGTGTTGCGCCGGGTGGTGGACAAGACCGCCTTGCCGGTTGGTGGCAAACCGTGAGGCCAGGCATTGCTTGGGACGCGCTTGCCAGTGCGTCAGGAGATCGCCTCTAACGCATCGGTTCAAGCTTCTGGCCATGGCTTCGCGACAGTCGACACGGTCATTGACGGCACCTCCTTCCCTGTACTGCTCAGTTCGCCGCAGTGTCCCCGATCGCCTGCCCGGCGCGTTCACGCCGCACGCGGTCGAGGTATTCGCGGCTGCGCGCGAGTTCGCTTTGCAGAATCTCGTTGTTGCGGCCCATCACCGTGATCGCCTGGCTGCGGAAGTCGTCGATCGCGTCCATCGCCTGATAGGTCTGGGCAAACATCTGCTTGATCTCTTCAATGCCCAACAGCGGGTTTTCGGCGAACCGGGTGGTCCCTGACACATGCGCGTTGAGTTGCTCGCCAGTTTGCTGAATCAGGCGACCGATGGTGCCGCTGACGCCTTGCAGCATGTCCATCACCTCGACCTGATTGCCGGTGGCGCGTGCCACCGTTTGTGCCACGGCCAGGGCGCTCATGCCGGTGGTGGCCACACGGGTGCAGCCATTGATCAGTTCGCGGCCGGTTTTCTTGATCACGTCCAGCGCCAGATAGCCATTGATGCTGACCGCCTGCTGGGTCAACATGTCTTGCAGATTCTGGCGGGCGTAGAACTGCACTTCCTGCTCGAGCGCCTTGGCACGCAGTGGATCGGTGACCCTGAGCCCCTCGACTTGCTGCGCCAGGCGGGTGTCCAGCATTTCAGCGAAGCGGATTGCCTCGGCCATTTTCTGCATGCCGTCCCAGATCTTGCCGCGCTGTGACTCCAGTGCAAGCAGGTCTTTCTGCACTTCGTCGCGCGCGGCATAGAGCTGGCCCATGATGACCTTGATCTGCGTCGCTGCCGTCTGGTAGCGTCGGAAATAGGACTGCAGTTTACTGCCCCAGGGAATCAGGCCCAGGAGCCGCTTGGGTTCCAGCAGATTGCCCTGGTTGCCAGGGTTGAGCTTGTCGAGTTCGCCGCGCAACTCGGAGATGGCCTGAAAAGCCGGCGTCTCCTTGGCGCTGACGAAATTCTTTTCGAGCAGGCGGCCTTGCAGCAGCGCGGCCGATACCGATACTTCCTGTCGACCCAGCGCAAACGTCTGATCAAGCTTGTCCTTGAAGTCCTGCGAATGCAGGTCTGCCGACATCAGCACACCAAGAAAGCTCTCCACCTGTTGTTCGATTTCGCTCAAGCGTTCGGGTTTGACGGTGACCAACTCCACGGCCTGGTCCTGATGCACCGGTGCCATCACCTCGGGCGGGGTCAGTTGAAACGCAGGTTCAGCGGCAGTGCCGGATTGCCGGTCAATGCGCATGGCCCAATCCTCCTGTAGGTTGCAGAAAATCCCGGCGCTTCAACGCAGCGCCTGTTTGCGCGTACCGAACTTTTCATCCAGAAAGCGCGAATGCGCCAGAAAAGCCTGCGCGTCCTGGCCGGCCAGATCATCGGCCAACTGCCCGACCTTGGCGGACAAGTCATCCAGCGCCAACACCAGGGTGTCGTGGGCGGTGCGGCCATTCTCGAGCAGGCGCTCGCTGGCGAAGTCCTTCGGGATCGACAGATAGGTCTTCAAGGCCTGTGGCAAATAGGCGCTGGCCAGATGGCGCGCATGAAACTCTTCTTCCAGCGACAGCGTCCCCTTGCTGCCCTCCCACTGGATCAGCAGACCCTCCAGTCGATCACAGAGGCCCAGCACTCGCTGCTGCAGGATATTCGAGAGACACTGATCGGGATTGTGCATCACCAGGCTGCGAATGCCACGCAAAGCAGTGTCTATCACCTGCCGGGCATCGCCATTGTCGTCAAAGCTCAGTTCGGCCTCCCAGGGCCTTTTACCCAGCACGGGAAAGCCGAACAGCAGTCCGCCCGCGATAAAACCTGCCAGATAGCCGCCCAGCGCGAGCAGGTAGGCCTCGGGGCCGAGCAGGCCCGCACCCTTCAACAACAGCGGTAGCGCGGCCAGGAGAAGCCCGCACCCGTTGGGCATACTGCTCAGGCCACGCAGGGCGCGGCAGCTCCAGTCTGGCCATCGGCTGCTCACTGGTAGGCCCGAATGTCCTTGAAGACACTGTAGAGCGGCGTATGGCGAGCATCAAAAACGAGCCCGCCGGTGACCTTGACCAGGGCTTTCAACTCGGATTCCTGGGCGTCACCGAATAGGATCATGAACACCGGAATCGCTCGGGCATCCTCGGACAATCGGGCATAGTCCTCCTGGAAAGCCTGGAAGCCACGGCCATGGGAGTTCTCGCCATCGGTGAAACCGATCACCGAGTACTGGTAATCGGGGTGCAGCTTCTTCTGTTCGGCCATCATCTGGAGGGCTACCAACACGCTGTCGTACAGCGCGGTGCCGCCGTCAGCCCGCAAGGTGTCGGCATAGGCACGCACTGCGGCCATGACCTTGAGCTTGGCGGCTGACTCGGGGTTGGCGGCAAGACCCTTGCCGGCACGCTTGCCGGCTGGAATCTCGAACAGCTCGGGCTTGCCTGGCCTGGTCGAGAACGGCAGCAGCCAGACCTTTTCGCGCTCGTTCAGGCGGGCGATGCGCCCGGTCAGCGAAGCGTCATCGCCCGCCACATAGTGAATCGCCTCGATCAGGCGCTCCAGCCGCTTTTCCCTGCCCATGCTGCCGCTCACGTCGAGCACGAAGGTCGACGCCACCGGCTTGCGAAACTCGTTCAGATAGGCCGAGATCAGCCCGTCGGCCAATTGCCGGTTGGGTGAGAAGGGCAGTTCCACGAGCAGGCCGGAGCTGGTAAAGCGGCCCGCCAATGACGCCGCCACTTCGCTGTTGACCGGCCGGCGCAGGGTCTGCTGCGCCAGCCAGGTCTGGGCTTCCTTGCCCTTCAGCCAATCGACCAGCTTGAGATAGTCTTCGCGCCGCGCTTCGTCGAGCAGCATCAAGGGATAATCGGCCGTGGCCACGCCCTCGCGCGGATAGACCAAGAGCAGCTTTTCGCGCAGCTTGCCGCTGGCGTTGAGACTCAGAAGCCAGCTTTCGTAGTTGATGAAAGCGTTCAAGCGCGGCCCCTGGCCTTCGATGAACTTCTCCGACAAATAGCTGGAGTTGTCGCCGCTCAGTTTGTAACCCTTCAGGAATGTGGCGATGGCTTGGCGATTCACATCCTCCGGCGCCAGCGCTTCGGCCTTGCCGGCCGCCGCCGCCACGACGCCCATCAGGGCCATGAACCCCTGGTTCGAAGTGGCCGGGTTGGAAAGGGCATAGAACAGCTTGCCCGCGCCAGCGGCCTCGGTGATAGTCTTCCAGGTCACCTTGGCGGCGACCTCGGGCCGGTCCCAGCCGAGCGCCCGGGCAGCCGATTCGCTGACTCCCACCGCAATCGGCGAGAGCATGATTTTTTCCTGCAGTTTGACGCGGCTCTGGCCCTGGCTGTCGCTGAGCAGGTATTTGGCATTGGCGAACCAGGCAGCGGCGGCATGGGCACGCCCGGTCAGCACCGCTTCGGTACTCTCCATCGTGCCGCCATAGCGGAACCTCAGATTCACGCCGGTGGCCTGCAAGGCCATTTTCTCCAGCGCCTGGGCATCCTTGAGGTCACTGGTGGCGAGCACCTCGAACACCGGCGCCGCATGGCTGGCGGGTGGTGAGGCCGGAGCAGGCGAGTCCTGTTTGCCGCAAGCGCTCAGGATGGCGAGCAAGCCGGCCAGCAAGGCAATCCTCAAGCAGATTTTCATTTCGCCATCTCCCGGGTCAGCACCTCCACCATCTCCGACATCAACTCGTAGGCCGGCGGGTCGATGACCTGGCTGATACGCTCCTGCACCCCCAGACCCGAGGGTTTGACGGCGGCCGTAAACAGAGCGGGGTCGGCGACGCGCAAACCGTATTCGACCGCAATCCTTTGCAATTCGGGGTTGCCGGCCAACTCGGCCTGCACGGCGCGAGCGCGCGCGCTGGTGGCGAGCAGGACGAACTTGTTGACGATCGTCGGTTCGGGGTACATCAGCACCATGTCGGGCTGAATTGCCTTGCTCCGGTTCAGTGCATGACCGACGATCTGATATTCGTAGATGAAAGCCAGCGGCGCCTTGCCCATGCCGATCTGCAGGTAGTCGTCGAAGTTGCCGTTGACATAGTTCTCCTGGTAGCCCTGACGCTTGAACAGCCCGGCCAACTTCTCGGCCGCGGCACTCGCGCTGGCGCGGTCGGTCACCACTTCGCCGAGCAGCGCATGGCTGGCCAGTGCCAGATACATGACCGCCGAATTGCTCTTGCGCACATCGGTGGTGGATACCAGCACCCCTCGGTTGACCGCAAAAGCCTCTGCCGCCTTGAGTTCGCTCCAGCGTTTCCTGGCCAGCATCGCCGCTACCAGGCGCTCCATGTTCAGTGCATAAACGCGCTCGCCGCTGGGTCTAGCGATGCCATTGGCCACCAGGATCGCAGCGATCGGCTGCCAGCTCGCCACCACCATCGGGCTGTTGAACGGTGCAGTCTGAGTGGCGTTGATGCCCGCCTTCCGGGCCTCGTCGGCGATCTGATTCGCCGCCAGCACGCCGGCCGGGAAGTAGAAATCGGCCACTCCCCCCGCAGGGCCGCCGCCACGCATCGCCGCAGCAGCGAGCTGGGCAGCCATGTCGCGGCTGCCGACGCGGGTCACCCTGACTGGCAACTTGCGCTCGCGCAGGATCTTTTGTACCCGGACGTCCGCAAAAAAGGGCTCCAAGTCGACGGACACCAGGCCGCTCATTTCCGTCACGCTGTCCACAGCGCCACGTTCCTGTGCCTCCGGCCGCTGCAGTTGCTGCCCCTGGTGCTCCTGCGTGGCATACCAGAGCGCCCCCCCGAACAGTGCCAGTACCAGCACTGTGGCCAGCAGCCTCTTTCCAGCCTGCATCACATCACTCGGCGGCATGGCCCGGTCATGGGGGCGAATCATTCGCCTCGATAGGTCACCTGGCTCAGGATCTCCGGGCTGCCTTCAATCCGGGTGACCTCCTTGTTGCGCGACCAATAGACGTAATAGGGCCCGGAGCTCGCCCACCAGTAGCGCCAGTACAGGACGTCGAGCCAGGGTGTCTCGTCGCTCTGCGGGTAGCCGGCGGCCATGATCACCTGTTCCCTGGTCATTCCCCGCATGACGCGACCAAGCCAGATGGCCTCGCGGATTAGCGGTGGAAAGGTGGCCAAGCGCGTTCTCGGATCGTCGAGAACGACCACCTTGTTGACCCATTGCTCGGTGGTTTCCTGGCCCCGGCCGTAATCCAGGCCCATGCGCATGGGTCTGCCGGCGACATCCACATAGGCACGATACCGATAACGGTCTATTTTCTTGACCGTGATCGGTGTGCCGACCGGGATGAAGGAAAGCTGCGTGTAATTGGAATCGCTGATCCAGTCGCCGCTGTAATGGAGGTTGCAGCATGCATAGCCGATACGCACCGGGAGCGCTTGTTCCGTCTGCGTCGACTGTGCGTCGCCGGGCCAGGTGCCCACCGGCCCACCGGCGCAGCCGGCAAGCAGAACAACGAAGGCGGCTACGGTCAAGCGTCCGAAAGATCTGAAAAGCGCTTTGTTGGGCATGCTTGGTGTCTCCTGCGTCTCCTGGTCGGTATCCGGATCATACACCCCTTCCCGGGTGCTGATGATGCGGGCAGCAGCGGCGTGGCGGCGTGCCCCCTGGGACGGGCGGCCGCCACCACTCAGGGGCAGGCCTGCAATCATGTCTGCCCGGCTAGCGGGTTTTCAGACGCAGTGTCCCCAGATAGTCACGCTTGCCCAAAGGGACACCCTTTGAACGCAGGATGTCGTAAGCGGTCGTGGCGTGGAAATGGAAATTCGGCAGAGAAAATGACAGCAGGAACTCTTCGGTCGTGAATGGCAAGCTGTTATTACGGAACTCGAAGATGACCGTACCACCTTCATAGGCATTGATCGCCGCGGGTGTCAGGTTCTTGAGCGCGTCGCCTGCGTCGACGATCAGTGCTTGCAGAGCCGGGTAGTCATGTGCCGGGAGGTCGGCTGGCGGCCGAAAGACGCCGTTCTTGATGCCCTCTATCGCACCCAGGGAATGATGAACAACAGACTGAACCTGGAAGCGAAACGGCAGCATGTCCGGGTAAAGGCGAGTCTCGACAATCTCCTCCGGGTCGAGATTCTTCTCCCGGCAATAGGCAAGACCTCGGTCCAGAAAGCCGCTGACCGCTGCCAGCGTTTGCAGGTAGCTCCTTACACTTGTGTCATAGAGCGAAATCGCCATGGTTGTTTTCCTGGTGGGTGCCTGGGTCGAGCTCCGGCGAGGAAGCTGCCGGCCAACGTCGGCGGGTGGGGGGAAGGTTGAAGGGGGGATCAGCGTGCTGGTCGGAAATATAGCAGATCCGGCCGGCCTGCAAATGCGAGAAGTTGCGGTTTCAGGGTGTATCGCCGAGCGTTTGCCGTACAGCAAAGTTGCTCTGTGAGAGCCGCCGGCCATGGTGTAGCGGAGCAAGAACCCCGGCATGGCGCAACTGGCTGACCATGCGCGATACCGTTTCCAGGGTCAGCGCGGTGATGTCGGCCATATCCTGCCGTGACGGCAGGGTCACCTGCAATTCGGCTGCCGCGTGGGTCGGTTGTTCCACAGCCGAATGTGCGAGGATCATGACCAGGCGACGGACACGGTCAGCGGCCTGACCACAGCGCAGGGCGATGACCTCGGCGGCGCGTCGCTCGGCTTTGGCCAGCGTACGCAGTAACGAATCGCTGACAGGAGAATCATGGCCTTCCGGCCATGATTCGAGAACGCAGGCGGTGAGCGCCGTTGCCGTAAAGCCGTATTTTCCGAACAGCAGTGTCTCGGCACCGATCACGTCACCTCTGATGGCGAGGTTGGCAAAGCTATGTTCACCGTTGGGTTCCTCGCGGTCCAGACGAACCGAACCGCTGACGATGCGCCAGGCAGTACCCTTGGTATCACGGACATGGATACGCTGGCCACGGTCGAAACGGAGCAACCAACGCTTTCCCTGGATCTTGGCGAACTGCATGGCGAACTTTTTTCCGGGTTGTGATCGCCGGGATTCTAGGAGATGAGGCTTTACCGGAAAATGCGGCATATCGCCGCACCCGCAGCGGTCGGACAACAGAATCGTGACGTGCTTCCGTCTCGACTGGCTCCCTGTTCAGTGGTCTTCCGCCTCCAGGGCCTCGCGGACGTTTGGTCGGTGCCGGACGCGTTCCTGGAAAGTCAGCAGCGTCGGCCAGCACGCGATGTCCAGGCCGATTCGATTGCACCAGGTAAGGACGGTGAACAGGTAGGCGTCAGCGACGGTGAATTGGTTGCCCAGGAGATAATTCCTGCCCGCAAGGCGGGCCTCGACGTAGCCCAGACGGCTGGCGATGATTTCCTGGAGGCGGAGCCTGTCATCCTCCGGGGTATCCGGCTTGAACAGTGGCGTGAAAGTCTTGTGCAGCTCGGCACTGATGAAGGCCAGCCATTCCTGCAACTGGTAACGTTCGAGAGTGTAAGGACGTGGCGCCAGTCCGCTCTCCGGAATGCGGTCGGCAATGTACTGAACGATGGCCGGAACTTCGGTGAGACGGACGTCATCGCCGATTTCGAGCACCGGCACGTAGCCCTTGGGGTTGATGGCGTTGAAGTCGCTGCCGTCGGCCAACTGGTGCTGGCGGATATCGACGCGCACCAGTTCGAAGTCGAGGCCGCATTCACGCAAAGCGATGTGCGCGGCTAGCGAGCAGGTGCCGGGAGCATAGTACAGCTTGACGTCCAGACTGCCGGGGAGCGACTGTGGCGTCGCCAGGGGTTTCTGGTCTTCTTCAGGGGACCAGGGGAGGCGGGTGACTTCGACGGTGAGGAAGCCGCTGTTGTTGCCATAGGAAAACGGGGAGTCGTTGGCGAAGAAGTACAGGAAACCCGCTTCGCTGATCTCGATTTCGCAAGCATTCGGGGTGGCCATCAGGTTGCTCTCGTCGTCGATGCGCGCGACGCCGTTGATGGTGCTTTCGACCAGCCCGGTGAGCACGTTTTCCGAGTCAGGGTTGTTCGCTTCCAGATCGGGTCGTGGATGGATGGCGGCAATCAGCGAGAACCACGGGCGTTCTTCCAGGCGGCGGCTGCCCTTCGCAAGATCCATGAACCAGGTGGTGGATTCGTAGCCGTCGGCACCTGCGGGCGTCCCTTTGTCGATCCACGCTCCGCTGGCTTCAATGCGGTATTTCTCGCCGACATCGACTTCGACCCCCGAGGCATTCCACCATTTATGCGCGTAGGCCGGAAAGCGTATCGAGCCGTCAATCGGCAGTTTGCGGAAGGGGAGGGGTTCGCGTTCCGGCTGCAACTGTTCCTCGGGAGGCGCCTCGTCCGTCCGGTAGAAGGTATTGCTGGCAGAAACGTCCTCCAGTGCCTTGGGGCGATAGTCGGCGCGCTCCTGCAACCGCAACAGCACGCTGGGGTGCAGTTCGGCATCGTCAGGAATCTTGCGCTCGTCATGTGGGCGTGACCGCCAGACCAGGTTGTGCGTCTCGTCGTGCCGGTCATCCAGGGCGTTCGGCACCAGCGGCTCGCTGAGTTGCGCAGGCAACAGCCGTAGGCCGGCGTCGAGGTCGTTGACCTCGTTGATCATCCATTCGAGCGCGATGTCCGATAGGCCGTGGTGTTCATAGCCGCCACCGATGTCCGCATGCACACCGGCGAACCAGACCTGCTTGATTCCCTCGCGCTCGTTCCACAGAGTCGGCGGGAAGTCGGCCCGTTCTTCGTCCACCGCCAAGGCCTGGCGACCGTACTCGACCTGCCTGCTCAGTTCGCGGTCGGCGAACTTCATGAAACGCAGTTCGTCGCGGTCGAACATGCGCAGGCCGTTGAACTGTGGTACGCCGAATTCGCCAACAGTGTCCCAGACACCGATCATCCGGATCGGCATCTTGTCGTGGTGTTTCCAGAAACGTCCACCGCGTTTCATGCCACGGCCTTCCTTGTAGGCCAGCCAGATGTTTTCGGCCATGTCGGCGGCGTTGTCGTCGAAGGCATCGGCTGCCCAGATCAGGCCGGTGCGGGCGATGAAGGCGCCCAGGCTGCGGGCTGCCCAGGCGCCACGCGAGAAGCCAAACAGCCAGATCTTGTCGCCGCTCTGGTACACCTGCGAGACCAGGACATAGGCGTCGATCATGCAATCGTGTAGGCCGATTCCCTGCGTGCTGCCCAGCAGGCTCTGCGTGCGCCCGCCGTTGCCGACACTTTTCAGATAAAAGGCGGCAAGTTCCTCATTGCGCTTGCTGAGATGGGAACGGATCGGTCCTTGTTCCTCGACAAACTGTTCCTTGCCGGGCAGCATCTCGAACAGGCGATACACATTGGTTTGTTCGATCGGGTCGTTCCAGGTGCCATCCATGCAAACAACTATCTGTTTGGTCATTGTTTCTCCTCGTTGTCGCTGCGTTGGTGACCTCGTCGTACGCCAGGGTTGCCGTCCCTGCGCGCCGCGCCTTTGTTGGGGATCCGATAGGATAGCCTGCTTGTGGGTTGTCGGGGAGGCCATATGCGGCGACGGGTCTGACCCTTTCGCTGAGCGTGTCTCCTCCCGCCCTCTTTTCCCTGCACGGTCCTCGCCTTATACTGCGGCACACCAAACGGTCATGACTTTGCAAGACACCCCCCCGATGATGAAAGTCATGACCGTTTCCCTCTGCTCGTTCCCCTCCCTTGCGAGGGGGAGGGGAGATGCGTGAGTCGCTCACGACTTTCATAGTAATGTGCGAAATTGTCGAAGTATTACAGTCGGACGCTACCGATCAACCCCTCTTTTCCGGGAGTTGCCATGAAACCACTGTTTGCCGATGCTTCCCCCGCCAACAAGCCCTCCCCGCTGGCCAGTCCGACGGCCGAATTTCTGCCGGCTACGGAACCCTTGCCGGTCAATCCTCCGGTGCCAGTACCAGCGCGTGCGGTGATGCCGCTGGCGGCAAACCTGAGTGCGCCGTCAGCCAGGGTGACCGTCAGCGAGTCCGACCTTGCGGCGCTCGGCGACAAATCCACCCGGCGGGTGGCGGCGATTTCCGAGCAACTGCTCGGCATGGTGCGCGGGACTGGCGCCGACCAGTTCGGCATCTCTCTGAGCCAGCTCGTTGCGACGGCTCAGCAGCTCGATCCCAAGCTCCTCTTCGACAAGTCGCTGCTCGGCAAGCTCAAGGGGTTCTTCATTTCGGCCAAGGAACAGGTCAGGTCGCAGTTCCAGTCGGTATCCGGCCAGCTTGACGCACTCGTCGGCGAACTCGAACGCTCGGCACGCACCTACGAACAGCGGATTCGCGAACTGGATGACATGTATGTTGCCAACGGGGAAGAGTACAAGGCGCTCGGCGAGTCCGTCATCCAGGGCCAGGAGCTGCTGGCCGCGCTGCACGAGGAACTGACGGGCACGCCCGAAACAAGCGACCCGATGCAGGCGCAGGCCATCGCCGATCGCCGTCAGCTTGCTGTGCGGCTCGAAAAGCGGATCGACGATCTGAAGCGCGCGCAGATGATCGCCATGCAGACTGCTCCGGAGATCAGGCTGTTGCAGAACAATTCGCGGATGCTGATCGCGAAGTTCCAGGATATCGTTGCGGTGACGATTCCCGCCTGGAAGAAGCAGTTCTCGCTGCACATTCTGCTGCAGGAGCAGGCGAAGTCGGCCGAACTGGTGACAGCGGTCGACGACGCGACCAACGCAGCCTTGCGCCGCAACGCCGACCTGCTGCGCCAGAATACCACCGAGATTGCACGTGCCAATCAGCGGGCACTGGTCGAGATGGAGACCCTCGAACATGTGCAGAAACAGTTGCTCGGCGCTTTCGAGGACGTTCAGAAGATCAACGAGGAGGCCGCGGCGGCAAGGGCGCAGACCGACGCCAAGCTCGGTGCCTTGCGCGAAGAACTGATTACCCGCTTCCAGAAAACCCGCTAGAAAGGATTCGTCATGTCACTGATCGACCTCAAGAAGAAGACCCGAATCGTCCTCGAGAAGCGTGCGCTACCACAGCCGCCACGCTGCCGGGTGGGGCTTTGCATCGATATTTCCGGTTCGATGCACAACGAGTACCAGGATGGTCTCGTTCAGGCAACGGTTGACCGCCTGCTCGCCATCGCCGGCACCTTCGATGACAACGGCGAGATGGAGGTATGGACCTTCAACCAGAAATACTCGACGCCGCCGGTCGCGAAAGCCGCCGATTTCGGCAACTACGTCAAGAAGGCGATCCTCGACAACCCGAACGTGAACAAGTGGGGAGGGACCAACTACGCGCCGGTGATGAACGCGGTCCTCGACACCTACTTTCGCGGCGAACGCGTCGTCACTTCGAGCGGTTTTCTCGGCATGTTCAAGAAAACCGAGCAGCGCGCGCCCAGGGAGACGCATATCCCGGCGCTATGTTTGTTCATCACCGACGGCGACAACAGCGATGAAGCCGAGGCCGAGAAGATCCTGCGCGAGGCACGTCAGTACCAGATTTACTGGCAACTGGTCGGCATCGGCACCGACACCGATTTCCGTTTCATCAAGAAAATGGCCGACGACCTGCCCAATGCCGGCTTCTGCCATTTCCCAAACCTCAAGATCAGCGACGAGGCCATCTACGAGGCGCTGCTGACCACCGAACTGTGCGACTGGCTGCGCAAGCTCTGATCCGCAGGTCGCGGCGAACGCTGGGCAAGGCCTGCAGCAGCGATCCGCCTATCCGTTTCATTTCGAGCAAAGGAGTTCCACATGGCCATCAATCTGAAGAAGGGGCAGGGGATCAACCTGACCAAAGCCGCGCCGAAGCTGCGCGTCGTCCGGGTCGGAATCGGCTGGGACATCACACGGGTTCTCGGGCAGTGTGACCTCGACGTCTGCGCCTTCGTCCTCAAGACGGTCGGCGATGCACCGGTCTGTCTGTCCGATGGGCACTTCGTCTTTTTCAACAATCTGCAAAGCCCCGAGGGATTCGTCACGCATACCGGCGACAACCGTACCGGGGTTGGCGAAGGTGATGACGAAACGCTGAAGATCGACCTCGCCGTCGCTCCTGAGGATGCGGTTGAGGTTTCTTTCATCGTCACGATGCACGAGGCGCTCACTCGTCGGCAGCACTTCGGGATGGTTCAGAACGCCTATCTGAAGGTCTACAACGACGAGACTGGCGAAGTTCTCGCCGAATACGATCTCGACGAGGAGTTCGCCGGGCAGACCGCCGTCCAGATCGGTTCGTTGTTCAGGGTCGGCAATGAGTGGCAGTTCCAGGCGGTTGGCGCAGGCTATCAGCGTGACCTGCTCGACTTCGTGCGGGGTTATGGTCTCGAAGCCTGATTCACGGGTCCGGCCGCTGTTCCAGGATGCCGCGGCGGCATCCGTAGCACCTGTTTGTCCGCCGCTTGCATCGAATCCGGCCGAAGCGGCACCTCGGCCGGCCGAGCCAGAGGGATCGCCACCCGCGCGTCAGGTGCGACCGCTCGAGCTGCCGCCGGCACAGCCGCCGCCGCAGGCCAAGGCGCGTATTGCACCGTTGAGACTGCCCGAGCGCGCAGCCTTCTCCTCCCCGCTACCCGTGTCCACACCAGCACCGGTGCAGGCGCTGCTGCTGCCGGAACGGGCACTGCCTGCGGCCGCCGAGCCGGCGTATGCGCCAGCGTCCCTGCTCTTCGACGAGGGTCGAGGCTCCGACCTGGAACGGCTGAAACGCCAGGCCATCGAAGCCTTGCCGGCGATATCCGCCAGGCAGCTCGATGCGCTCGACCAGGCGATTCGTGAGTTATTGCCGGTCGAAGTCGCGAACCTCGCCGCCTGGGGGAATCCCCTGCTGCGACGCGTCGAAGCGATGACCATCGAACTGCAACGACTGACTGCAGTGGTCGTGAGCTGGAACGCTGGCGAGCTGATCGAGCGGTGCAACCGGGCAATGGGCGCTGCCGGTCTATGGAAAATCTTCCAACGCAACTCGCCGGGATCGTTGAAACCCGCGCTCGAGCTGATTCTCGCGCAGGCGGCGCCGACGCTCGACGCTCTCGACGTCCTGGCCGGCCGCTTTGTACCCTGCCGCGATGACCTGTTTGCATCGCTGCTGCTGTTCAAGATCGCGCCGCAGGTGCTTGCACTACGCGACATCGAAGCCGAAGCGCTGTCGCGTCGCGGCCACTTGCTGACGCTCTCGGCCCAGCACTTCGATCTCCTCGAACCGCAGCTTGAGCAGCTCAGGCGTCAGGTGATCACCTGGCAGAGCGAGATCGAGCAGCTTGTCCGGGTCACCATCCCAGTCTGGGAACTCGCTCACGGCAAGGCCAGCGGTTGAGATGGCCGATGCCAGCCGGCCCGGGGGGGTGGTTCGCCGAACGCTGTGCTTGACTCGCTCGGCCATCGCCAGCGAACCTAGAGGGAAGCGCTGCGGTCGCTGTTGACGAAGCCCAGCAGGGGTTCGCTGATGCCTTTGCCGAGAGCGAGCACCTTGAAAAGCTCTCCCATTTCTGCTGGGGAGACCAGTTTCTGCGCTGCGTTGGCGAGCGGCAGGTAGCGCATCGGGTCGCTCGCCGGTGTTCTTGCCAGGATTTCGGTCAGGCCGCAGTTGAAGAGAAAGCTCGACTGCGTGGTATAGCCCAGCAAATCCAGTCCGGCTTCGCAGCCGGCTTCGACGATGGCGGTAAAGTCGATATGCGCGGTAATGTCCTGCAAGCCCGGCAGGTAGAAGGGCTCACCATGTGAGTGGTGGCGGTAGTGACACATCAGCGTGCCGGCATCGCGTTGCGGGTGGTAGTACTCGCGCCGAGGGAAGCCATAGTCGATCAGGAGCAGCGCACCGCGTCCCAGGATCGTTGCCCATTGCGCCACCCAGGCTGGCGCCAGCAATGCGATTTCACTCAGATAGCCGGGGGCTATCGCACATTCCTCGGCCAGCGCCTGTGCATGTTCGAGCAGCCGACCACCGGCTCGGCGATCGCGCCAGATGAACTGTCCATCTTTGACCGCGACACCGCGCTCGGCAATGGCCTCTGTGGCCCAGGTCACGAGATGGACCGGCATTGCATCGAGCACTTCGTTGGCCAGCACCAGACCATCGACATGCTCGGGCAGATAGTCAAGCCAGCGTACGCAGTGCAGGTGATGCGGCGCACGCTGACCAATCGTATTGCGCTGGCGGGCGCGCAATTCACCAGACACTTCGAGGATCTCGTAGCGCTTGGGGAGCTGACCGCGCCGCGCAAGTTCGAGCAACAGGTCGGCGGCGAACTGCCCGCTGCCGGCGCCGACCTCGACGATGTGCGGAGAAGTCAGGTCGAGCAGTTGCGCGACCTGCACGGCCAGGGTCTGAGCGAAGGTTGCGCTGATTTCGGGCGCGGTCAGGAAATCTCCGCCGGCGCCAAACTTGTACGCGCCTCCGGCATAATAGCCCCGGCCCGGCGAGTAGAGCGCGAGGTTCATGAAGTGATCAAAGCCGATCCAGCCCCCCGCGGCTTCGATTCGCGCCGTAATGTCGCGGCTGAGCTCCCTGCTGCAGGCCAGCGCCTCGGCCGTAGGGACGGGCAGCGAGGCTGCCATCCGGGTAGTCAATGCTTCACTGTTCGCACACTTCGAAGCGGACCTGGCCGTACATTTCGGGATGCGTTGTCGCCAGCCAATGCTCCGCTTCCGATTCGGCACGCGCCCAGGTGGCTGCGCGCAAGGGCACGAACTGTTTGCGGTCGTCGGCTTCGGGCCATTCGAGTGTGTAGCTGTGGAAACCTCCGTGTCCTTGCAGGTGGATTTTGCGCGTCATACTCGGCGGTTCGCGATGCAGTCGGGCAGTCGTGTCCATCAGCAGCAGCCGGTACCGCGGTCCCTTGCCCTGGTACTGCACGATGAATTCCTGTTGCTCGGCGTCTTCGTCGATGACCTGCCACTCGGCACAACCTTCGATGATCGCCCCGATCGGGAGGTCCGCTTCATCACGAATGACCTCGGCGTTAACCATGTGGGTTTGTTCCGCCCTTCCTTCGAGCAGTTCATGCCAGGGCAAGCCCTGCCGGGTCGGCGGTGCAAACGGAAGGGCGTGCTTGCCCTGGCGAATACGGGCGAAGAGCGAGGATTTCCGAATGTCTTCGAGATCAATCGACGGAAAGTTCGAGCGTGGGTCGGCACGAAAGTTACCGGCTCCCATGTAGCCGACATTCCACAGGGTTTTCAACCATTCGGCGGTGTCGAGAGCGAGCTGTGCCAGGTGATCGTCCAGCTCGGCGCTATGCGCTTCCGTTTCTCGCCGGAGCGTTGCTTCCCCGGCCAGCAATTCAGCCTCGCGCGCGCGCGCGCGCAGTAACTCCTGCAGCAGGAGGCTGACCCATTCGGCTTCGGCGGCAGGGAGTTTGGCGATACGCTCGCTAATCGTCATCAGATCGTCGGCGTCGAGTGGAGTGTCCAGATGGCTCATCAATAATCTCCCAATGTCGATTTTTTTTTCACAGTTTACCGCGACCCCGATGGAAAGGCGCGTTTTTCGGAAGACGGTGGCAAGAATCCGTTAAAATCAAGGCTTGGTTGCTTTCCTGATCGTTGGGATAGCATGGGAATGGGTGGGGGATGAGCGGAAAAACGATCTTGGTAACCGGCGCCGCCAGGCGGGTGGGCCGCGCCATCGCGCGCGAAATGCACGCGACCGGAGCCAATATCATGGTGCACTACCGCCAGGCTTCGGCAGCGGCCGAGGCGCTGATTGCCGAACTGAATGCCCTCAGACCCTTCTCAGCCGCGTGTCTGCAGGCCGATCTGCAGGATCTCGAGGTCTTGCCATGGCTGGTGTCCTGCACCGTGGATCGTTTCGGTCGTCTCGATGCCCTGGTGAACAACGCCTCAAGCTTCTTTCCGACACCCTTCGGCAGTATTGACCAGGCGGCCTGGGATGACTTGGTGGGCAGCAATCTCAAGGCCCCCCTGTTTCTGACCCAGGCTGCCGCGCCACATCTGCTGGCTGCGCGCGGCGCCGTCGTCAACATCACCGACATCCATGCCGAAAGACCACTTGCCGGCTATCCCCTGTATTGCGCAGCGAAAGCGGGTCTGCTGGGGCTGACGCGTGCCCTGGCCATTGAGCTGGGGCCGCGGGTACGAGTGAATGCCGTTGCTCCGGGGCCGATCCTGTGGCCTGAGGAGGGCTTTTTTGACAGCACCACGCGTGCAGCAATCGTGGCACATACCTTGCTGGAGCGTGCCGGCTGTCGGCAGGACATCGCCCGAGCGGTACACTATCTGCTTGAAGATGCGACCTACGTGACCGGCCAGGTGATCAATGTGGATGGCGGTCGCAGCGCGCATCTGTAATTCATCATGCGATTGGAAAGGGCCTCTTTGGAACCGTCGAATAACCTGCTGCGCCTGAGAAAGCGCCTTGAGAGCAAGGCCGGCAAGGCGATTGCCGATTACCACATGATCGAGGATGGCGATACGGTTCTGGTCTGCATTTCCGGCGGCAAGGACTCGTACACGCTGCTGTCGCTTCTGATGGCCTTGCGCGAACGTGCGCCGGTCAGTTTTCGCTTGATTGCCATGAACCTCGACCAGAAACAGCCGGGGTTTCCGGCTGACGTGCTGCCGCACTATCTGGCGAATATTGGTGTCGAGTACCGGATCGTCGAGCGGGATACCTATTCGGTGGTCAAGAGCAAGATTCCGGAGGGCAAGACGACCTGTTCGCTGTGTTCTCGACTGCGCCGTGGCATCATTTATCGTACAGCCAAGGAAATCGGCGCCAACAAGATTGCTCTTGGTCACCATCGCGATGACATCGTGCACACGCTTTTTCTCAATCTTTTCTTTGCCGGGCAGCTCAAGGCCATGCCGCCCAAGTTGGTCACCGACGACGGCGCGCATGTGGTGATCCGGCCGCTGGCCTACTGCGGCGAAACGGACATCGCTCGTTTTGCGCGCGCTATGGACTACCCGATCATTCCCTGTAATCTCTGCGGCTCGCAGGACAATCTGCAACGCCAGAAGATTCGCGAAATGATGGCTGATTGGGACCGGCGCTACCCCGGACGCACTGAGTCTGTATTTTCTGCGCTCCAGAAGATTGTTCCCTCACATCTGGCCGACCAGACCTTGTTCGATTTCAAGGATCTGCGTCCTGGGGCAGCGCTGACAAGCATGGCGGGCGGTGATTCGGTATTCGACCCGCAGCCTCTTGGCGATGACTGCTCATTGCTGCAGCCAATTCCGCTACAGGTATGGCGATGAGCAGTCATTCCACCGGCGATGATGAACGGTCTGCAGAATCGATAGGGCAGGCCGATGCACAAGGGCAAGACAGGGAGTGTGATGCATGAGCAGCAAGGAAAGAATGCTATCGGTCGTGTTTGTTGTGGTTGCCGGGAGCCAAAGACTATTCGAGAAACTCGGGGGTACCGAAGCCCTGCACGCCGTTGACCGTTGCATGAAACGCATGCAACGGGGCATCGACGGCTTTCACGGCCAGATCATGAAGGCCGGTCGGGACGATCTCGCCGCCATCTTCGCCAACGCCAACGATGCCTGCCAGGCGGCCATTGCCATGCAGCGGCGGGTTGCCGACCTGCCACCCGTTTCCGGAGTTCAGCTGGCGATCAAGGTAGGTTTTCATCAAGGTGCAGCAATCGAGGAAATGGGTGAATTCCTCGGCGAGTGCGTGAACACTGCCGAATCACTGGCGGGGCTGGCCAGCGCCGGGCAGGTGTTGACCAACAGCGCAACATGGGCGCTGTTGTCGCCGCATCTGCAATCATCGACTCGCCTCCTGAAGAACCTGTCGATTGCCGGGCAGCCTGCGGAACGGCAGGTCTTCGAAGTACTCTGGCGAGAGCATGCGAGCAATGCTGCCAAAGTGATCGTCGATCATCCGCAGGCCCCCGTCAAGGAGCAGGAGTTGCGGCTCTGCATACGTTATCGCCTCTCTGTGAAAGTGCTCGACAAGCACCGGCCCCACTTGCTGATGGGCCGTGATCTGAGTTGCGATATTGCGATTCACGATCGTCGTGCTTCGCGTAACCACGCGTTGATCGAGCGGCGAGGCGAGCATTTCGTAATCAAGGATACCAGTACCAACGGCACTTTTGTGACCATCAACGGTGAGCCGGAACTGTTACTGAAACACGATGAGTTGGTGTTGCACGGCAGTGGCGTCATCGCTTTTGCCTCCCCAATGGGCAGTCCAGGCGCTGACATTGCCGAGTTCGAGCATCTTTGAGTAGATCTGAGCGCTGTTTCTGCGCCTCATCCGGGCAGGCGACAGGTCGCATCGGAAATCCGTTCCAGAGCGACTGGCGATTACACGGGCATGGTGCGGGCGACGACCAGCAGTGCGACCTGCGCGGCGCCGTGCAACTTCAGCGTACGTGCCAATTCGTTCAGAGATGCACCGGTGGTCATCACATCGTCGACCAGGAGGAGTCGCTTGTTGGTGTAATCAGACGTGCAGTGAAATGCACCACGCACGTTCCTTGCTCTTTCTCGCCAGGGCAGGTCAGCCTGGATGGCCGTATGACGGATGCGGCTGCAACTGCGCGCGTCGATCGGAATTCGGCAGGCCTTGCCGACCGGCCGGGCGAGTTCGAGCGCCTGGTTGAAGCCTCGTTCGCGAAGGCGCAGGGGATGTAGAGGTAAGGGGATGATCAGGTCGGCAGCGGCGATCTCGCTCAGCCAGGCCAACTGGCGGCCGAAGTAGCCTGCGAGTGCCAGACGATGGCCATACTTGAATGACTGCACCAGCTTGTCAATCGGGAAGGCATAGCGAAAGGCGGCGGACGTGGCATCATAGTACGGTGGCCTGACGAGGCAGCGACCGCAGACTTCGCCATGTAGGGTTGGCAGCGCACAGCGTGGACAGGCTGGCGACGACGGTCGCGGCAAATCCGTCTCACAGGCTTGGCAGAGGAGGGTTTCGCCGCTGTTGGCGCCACACAGTAGGCAGTCCTGCGACAGCAGGTGTCCCCACGATCTGCGAATCAGTCCGGCGCTTTGAGTTAAGATTGACATCTCTCAAGTGCTCGCAAGGAATTTGTATTGTCGGGCCTTAATTTACCCCAACCCTTCAAGGTTTACAGACCATGAACGCAATTCCTCAAGCCGCCGCGCTTACTCCCGAACACACCGCTGCTGCAGCCCGCACAGCGCGCTGGACTGTCGCCGAAGTCGAGGCGCTATACCAGCTCCCTCTGATGGATCTGATCTTTCGCGCACAACAGGTGCACCGCAAGCACTTTGACGCCAACGAGATTCAGCTCTCGACGCTGCTCTCCGTCAAGACCGGTGGCTGTTCCGAGGATTGCGGCTATTGCTCGCAGTCCGCACGCTACAAGACCGAAACCGAGCGCGAAGACTTGCTGCCTCTCGACGAAGTCGTCGCCGCAGCACAGGCTGCCAAGGACAAGGGCGCCTCGCGCTTCTGCATGGGCGCTGCCTGGCGAGGTCCAAAAGACAAGGATCTCGCGAAAGTCAGCGAGATGATTCGTGCGGTCAAGGGCCTCGGCCTGCAGACTTGCGTCACCCTGGGCATGCTCAAGGACGGGCAGGCCAGCGAACTCAAGGAAGCTGGCCTCGATTACTACAACCACAACCTCGATACCGACGCCTCTTTCTATGGACAGGTGATTACCACCCACAAGCACGCCGACCGTATCGATACCCTGGGCCAGGTGCGCGAAGCCGGAATCAAGGTCTGTTCCGGCGGAATCATCGGCATGGGCGAGTCGCGCCGCAACCGTGCGGCATTGATTGCTCAGCTCGCCAATCTCAATCCGCCGCCGGAGTCGGTGCCGATCAACAATCTCGTCCCGATTCCAGGTACGCCGTTGGCCGAGGTGGCGCCGCTCGATGGTTTCGAGTTCGTGCGTACCATTGCCGCCGCGCGCATCACCATGCCGTCCAGTTTCGTTCGCCTGTCGGCCGGCCGTCAGGCGATGGCCGAAGAACTGCAGGCCCTATGTTTTCTGGCCGGTGCCAATTCGATCTTCTACGGCGATAAGCTGCTGACCACCGGCAACCCCGAAGCCGATCGTGATCAAGTGTTGTTCGAGAAGCTTGGGCTACGGCCGATCTAGTCGTCCCGCTCGTCGATGAAGACGCAGGCGCAGTTCGTCGAGCAGCGCCAGGTACAACGAAATTTTGCGCGGGCTGCGTCCACCTACGATGAAGTGGCGGTGTTGCAGCGCGAAGTCGGCAGGCGCATGCTCGAACGCCTCGACTATGTGCGCATCGAACCGCAGCGAGTCCTTGATCTTGGTTGCGGCACCGGCGCCAGTCTCAGCGCACTGCGCGAACGTTATCCCAAGGCATTGCTGTTGGGCGTCGATCTTTGCGAAGCGATGCTGCAGGCCGGACAGGCGCAGCGCTCGCGGTTGCGCTGGTTGCTCCCTTTCCTGCGCGGCAGGCCGCCACCGCTGCTGGTCGCAGATGCCGCCAGCCTGCCCTTGCCAGGACAGTCGATCGGTTTCATGTGGTCGAACCTGATGCTGCCCTGGCTTGACGATCCCATGGCCGTATTTCGTGAAGTGCATCGACTGCTTGCAGTCGAGGGGCTCCTGATGTTTTCGACTTTCGGGCCGGACACTCTGAAGGAATTGCGCGCCAGCTTTTGCGATGGTTACGTCCATACCCAGCGCTTTATCGACATGCACGACTACGGCGACATGCTCGTCAAGTGTGGTTTTGCAGATCCGGTGATGGATGCCGAGGTACTGACGATGACCTACGCGAGCTTCGACGACCTGCTCAACGATCTGCGTCGCAGCGGTTCAAGCTGTGCGATGCGCGCTCGACGACATGGTCTGATGGGACGATCAGCCTGGGCCGAGGTACGCGCCGCCTATCAGCAACTCGCGAACGCCGGACGGCTGCCGGCGACCGTCGAAGTGGTTTATGGACACGCCTGGAAGGCCCCGCCGAGAAAGATGGCCGACGGGCGGGCAATCGTCCGTTTTGACCCTAAACAGCGCGTGCGCTGATTCGGCAGGAAGGAGCAACGGACACATCATCAAATCGCTATCCATCCCGTTCCATCCCAAGATACAATCGCAGGATTCTTTTCGAAGGCATGCTTCCGATCAAACACCCTCTCAGTACCCTTTCCGCTACTTTCCTCGTCGTGGCCAGCATGTTGGGTACGGGAATCCTCACTACGACAGGAATCATACTTTCTCTGCTCAAGGCGCCGGAGGCGGTGATCCTTGTCTGGGTGATGGGGGGTATTCTGGCCTGTTTCGGCGCCTTCTGCTATGGGGTCATCGTCAAGGCTTTGCCCAGGAACGGCGGTGAGGCGATCATCCTGCGGGAATTCTTTTCCCCGGTCCTTGGGGAGATTGCCGGCTGGACGTCCTTTGTCGTCGGTTTTGCCGCCTCCAACGCGGCTACCTCGCTGGCCCTCGCTGCTTATCTGGATGCCGCACTTCCTCAGCTTGCGCTGTCGCATGAGCTGGTAGCCTGCGGCACGCTCGTCTTGGTGACCGCACTGCACAGTATCGTGGGGCCGTCAGGCATACGTATCCAGACCTTGCTGGCCATCATCAAATTTTCTCTTCTGGCCGGCCTCGGTCTATATGGATTGATGTTGGCCTCTCCCCCCACGCCGGCCGATGTCGAGTCGGCATCCAGAATGGCGGGTTTCGGCCCAGACTGGGGCGTCGCCATGATGCTGGTCATGTTTGCCTACAGCGGTTGGAATGCCGCCATTTACGTTGCCGAGGAAGCACCCAACCCGGGGCGTACCGTGCGTAATGCGATGGTTATTGGGGCGATCATTACTCTTCTCCTTTATGTGACCCTCAACCTGGCGCTGCTCAACAGCCTGCCGACCACCGAAATTGATGGCGTCATCCCGGTGATGGCGATCCTGGTGAAATCGCTCTTCGGCACACAGGCCTCAGCCTGGTTCTCCGGAATCGTCGCTTTCGCTCTGCTTTCCTCCCTCGGCGCATCCGCTTTCATCGGGCCGCGGGTGCTGGCGACAGTGCTCTCCTGGTTGGCCCCCCAGAAACCCACCTCTTCGCCCTCGGCCGAGGTTTCTCCCCAGTTATTTTGGCTACAGGCAGGGCTCTCCATTCTGATGGTGATTACCGGCACCTTCGAGCAGATCCTCACGATCATGGGGTTCCTTCTCGGCGTCTTCCCGGTACTCTGCGTGCTGGGCATGTACCGGATCAAGGAACAGACGCCCGCTGTCGCCCGCTATCTGTTCGCTCCCTTGTTTGTTGGCGTCATGAGCATCATCCTGATCCTGGGTGCGGTGCAACGTCCCGCGGAAGTGAGCATTGCGCTGCTCCTGGTCTTCGCTTTTTCTCTCCTGCGCTTCGGCAAGTACCGATTCGCCTGATTCACTGGTTTCTGGAGATCCCTGCCCATGCCTCGTTCGCTGCGCTGCCATCGCCATCTGGTTCTGATTGGGCTTTTCCTGGCCTTGTTGGGCGCCGGCGGATCTGCCAATGCCCGTACCACCGATTCGCTGGCCCGTGCCTACGCTGGCCTGCCGGATTCCCGGCAAGCCACTTCGAACGACGTTCCGGAAGCCGGTGCGGCCTATGGCAAGACGGTGGACCAGTCGTGGATTGCTTACCGCAATAGTACTGGCCAACCAGCGGCAAACTGGGCAGCCAAACACATCGCTGCACCGGCGGGTGGCACGGTTTTTTATCCCTTCGCTGGCCCGGACCTGGTAACGGTTGCCCAGTTATTCCCTGCCGCTGAGCGCTATGTGCTGGTGGCCATGCAGCCTGCCCAGCCGCCGGTAGACCCGTTGCAGTTGTCGGAAGCCGCACGCCAGAATTTCTATCGGAAATTCAGTGGCGAGTGGCGGAAGTTCGGTCGCCTCGGTTTCTTTCGCACCAACGATCTGGATGCCGATGTCCGCGATAAGCAGGTCAGAATAGGTCTGACGCCTATCTTGATGGCCTTTGCCGCCCGCTTGGGATATACAGTCGTCGAGGTATCTCCGATTGCCCTGAGCCCGGAAACCGGCGAATTCGAGCCTCTCGTGAACGCGCGTACGGACGCCTGGAACGCTGTCCGGCTCACCCTCTCCCGGGCTGGGAAAACCGTGCGGGTCGATTATGTGCGCATGGATCTTTCCAATTCCTACCTGGAATCCCACGAATTGTCGCGGGTCTGGATGACACGCATGGCGCGCCATCCGGTTCTTCTCAAGGCTGCCTCCCATTTGCCCCAGAACGCTAGTTTTTCGATCATACGGGATGCGCTGGTGACTAATACCCCGCTACTTGTGCAGGATGAAACCGGCGTTGACTATCGCGAGTTGGGCAAGATCGGCGACGTGGCGTTGTATGGCCATTTCGAGCGGCCGCATCCCCTGTTCAATCCGAAATCCCAGCAATCCTTGGCAGCCGCCTATCGTGTCGGCAAGACCAGCGGCGAACTCCCGTTTGCCTTTAGTTACCAGAAGGGCAGCAACCAGCGATGTCTCCAGGTGGTTCGGCGGCGGGTCGTGGGAGCTACGGCACAAGTTTACTGAAGACCCGGAGAGAGAAGTTCCGGACCAGAGTGTTGAAATCATCCGCGGCCTCGTAGAAAAGCGCGTGACCGGCGTCCTCGTAGATTTTGATTTCTGCCAGATCAGGTCCACGCTTCCGACTCAGGGCGGCGGCTTGGTCACGCAGACGGGGCGTCACCGCGTAGAGGACCGGAACCTCTTGCCGGTTGACGATATCTCGCCAATAGGTACGCGGATAGGGTTGGGCGAGCAATTCCATTGCGGCCTTGGGCGGGACTCCCAGGGCTGAAGCCAGTACCGCCTGGCGTAAGGCCGGCGGCAGTGGCTGGCGGAAGATGGAGTCGCAGAAACCGGTGAGATAGGGGACGCGTCGCTGCGGATCGGCCAGATTCTCCTGGCGTCGGGAGGGTCGAGGCGGCGGAGGGTTGCCCTCGCCTATCGAGTTGTCAATCAGGATCAGACCCCGCAACCGGGCCGGTCGGCGCTGCTCGATGAAATCCAGGGTTTCCAGGACACCCAGTGACCAGCCCGCCAGGATGAAATCCCCCACACCCGCTGCCGCTAGCAGCTCATCCATATCCCGGAGGCGAATCTCGGGGCGATGGGATCCTGGGTACACCTGGGAAAGCCCCTGCGAGCGAGGGTCGAAGGCGATCACGCGGAACTCCCTGGACAAACCAGCCAGTTGCGCTTCGAAAACGGCCGCAGGCATCAGCCAACCAGGAACAAACAGCAGCGTGCGTTCACCTGAACCTGCCTCCAGGTAGTGGAGCCGCAATCCATCGGAAGTCTCAAAGTACCTGTCCATGGTGGCTGCCATACCCATCGCGCTGAAAATTCCTAGCAATACAAATACCCACACCTGCCTCAGAGCCAATCTGAGGGCTGTCCTGTTGAGTCGATGGCCAAAGTCTCTCATGATGCCCTTGCGCGTTGCTTTTAATGTGAAAGTCGCGTATGCGACTCACGAATCTCCCCTCCCCCGCGTGGGGGAGGGGTTGGGGGAGAGGGATACGGTCATGACTTTCATGATCGGGGGTGCCTGGAAAAGTCATGACCGTTGGTGTGAAAGTTGCGTTGGCGACTCACCCGTCACCGCATCAGCAACCTGCCTGGCCCATCCCGTCAGAAGCTCTTGGCCCGTCTCCCGGAGGATTGCTGTCACGCGCCGCCCGGCTTCGTCGGTACGCCATAGGGTTCCCTGAGCATTCTCCATCAGTCCAGCCTCTCCAGCAGCTTGGCCAACCTCTTCGGCCGGGCAGCCAGGCGGGCCGCCAAGACTCTCGTATCGAAAGCTTCGTCGCAGGAAATGAGGGGCATGGCTTCTCTCCGGGGATGGGAACGCTACTCTACCGCAGACTCCTCGCCAATTTGGCAAAGTTGCTGACCATTATCGGCGTAGGGACTCGTCCAACACTTTCATTCACACCCGCAAACGGCTGACCGCCACCGATTCGATGCCGCTGTCCGGCGTCAACGTGAAGGCGAATTCGTGCCGGCGGAGCGCGCACAGGTCGTACATGCGCTTGTCGGCGGGGTCAGCCAGCAAATCCCCGCACTTGAGGATGTGCTCTGCGTTTCCTCGATCGCCGCGAAATCAAACTCCTGCAACAGCTCGCCTGCCGAGAAGCAGCGCTCTAATCGTGGATTCGGCATCTGTCGGAAGAAATCGCGGGTCGAGTAGTGGCTGGTCATGTCTCACTTCCATGGGACCGAACATGTCATGAATTTGGATTGTGCCGGACTTTCCGGTACATTACCGTACTTCCGCAGTACAAGCGCCACACAAGGAGAAACCATGGCTCCCGGCAAGACAGCCATCTTGAGTCTTCGCATCGAACCCGGTCTGAAGGAAGCACTGCGCGCCGCCGCCGAACAGGAACACCGCAGCATCGCCAACATGGTGGAAGTGATGATCCGCGAGTATTGCGGGCGGAACAGCGTCGCCCTTGCCGAACAACCTGCACCCATCTACAGCAAGCAGTCTCGCGCAGCCGACGAGACAAAATCGCCAAGAACCAAGAAAGACGCATGAACACCAAGGAAGTCATCGACCGGATCTTCAAGGAACCCGGCGTCCAGTTTGAACTGACGGAGTTCGAGAACCTCGGCAAGCCCATCCACGAGATCCTCTTCGTCTACCCGAAGGCCGCCACGACTGGCAAGGATGCCGGCAAGACCAGGTACTACCTCAAGAGCTTGATCCCGTTCTCGACCGGCAACGAGGAAGTGCAGGTCCATGCCGAGGGCGGAAAGTCGGCACCCGAGGAGATCGTCAGGCAGCTTTGGGTGTACAAGCTGATGCACCAATACGGCTACCATGCTGACGAAATCGACCTGGAAAAAGGCGTTCAATTCGGCACCGAGATCGGCACCAAGGCCGCCGATATCATCGTCTATATCGACGCGACCAAGCTCACGCCGAAGATCATCGTCGAGTGCAAGAAACCCAAGCGCAAGGACGGCATCGAGCAGCTCAAGAGCTACATGAACGCCAAGGGCGCGCCGGTCGCAGTATGGTCCAACGGGGCCGACAGTATCATTCTGTATCGCCCCTATCCGGCGCAGTTCGACGACACGCTGTTTGACATCCCGAAGCGCGGCCAAGCGCCAAAGGATGTGCTCGAAGCCAGCAAGACGCTCCTGCAGCTCAAGAAGGACTTCAACTTCAAGAAGATCATTCAGGATCTGGAAGAGCTGGTCCTGGCCGACAGCGGCAAGGACGAGTTCAACGAAATCTTCAAGCTGATCTTCGCCAAAATCTGGGACGAGAAGGAGGCGCTGGAGCATCGCGCAAACAAGGTCGTCGAGTTTCGCAAGGCCATCGACCCCGTGATCACTTACGATCGCATCAACAACCTGTTTCACAAAGCTTGCGAAGAATGGCCCGGCATCTTCAAGGAAGGCGAGGACATCGAGTTGGCGAACCGCCACCTGCAGGTGTGCGTTGGCCCCATCGAGGGCGTGCGCCTGCTCGGATCGAACCTGCGCATCATGGACGATGCCTTCGAATACCTGCTGCCAACCGAGGCCAAGAAGAAAAAGGGGCAGTTTTTCACCCCGCGCCATGTCGTTGAAATGTGCGTGCGCATGCTCAACCCGAGGCGTACCGAATATGTCATGGACCCGTCGTGTGGGTCAGGCGGTTTTCTGCTGCACGCCATGGACTGGTGCTACCCCGCCAGGGACAATGACCAGCGCGAGCTGCGCAAGCACAGGTACGCGTCCAGGTACCTGTGGGGCATCGACTTTGAACAGCGCGCCGCCAAGACTTCGCGTGCCCTGATGCTGATTGCCGGCGACGGACACACCAACATCTTCGGGCCTGATGTCAGCAGCCTCGACCCGCGCACCTGGTACGAAAACGCTTCCGGCCAGGCGCTGATGCAGGGCCTCCGCCAGGCCAGGCTGACCGCCACGAAAATTCCCGAAGGCGAAACCCTCAAGGACGACGACAAGGCCTGGGAATATTTCGACGAGCTGAAGTTCGACGTGATCCTCGCCAATCCACCGTTCGCCGGCGAGATGAAGGACCGCAAGATGCTCGCGCACTATGAGTTGGCCAAGCCGGCGCTCAAGCGCGCCGGCGACGACAAGGCGCCGAAGGAAGAGCGCGACGTGCTCTTCATCGAACGTATCCTGAAAATGCTCAAGCCCGGTGGGCGTGCCGCCGTCGTCCTGCCGCAGGGCAAGTTCAACAATTCCTCGCTGGCCTTCATCCGCGAGTGGATTCTCAAGAAGGCGCGGCTGCTGGCGGTCGTCGGCCTGCACCCGAACACCTTCAAGCCGCATACCGGCACCAAGACCTCGGTGCTGTTCGTCCAGAAATACACGCCGGAACAGCTCGCCCGGATTGCGCAGGTCCATGATCAGGTCGCCGGCGCCTGCCCGGATTACGAAGCGCAGATCAAGGCGCTGCTGGCGGCCCATGATGCGGCGGTCGACGTGCCCGATGAAACCATCCCCGAAGCGGTGGCCGACCTGATCGCCGAAACCTTCGGCGAGCCGGAAGCGGACGAAGCGGCCAACGGCAACGGGGACGAGGAAAACGGCGAAGGCGGCTACGAGGAGGTGGACACTGCCGACCAGGACCGCATCGCCGCCGCCGAAGAAAGGCTGCACGCCCTCAAGGCCGCGCTCGTCAAGGCCAGGCAGCGGCTGATCAACCTCGACAGCGATCTCGAAGCGCTCGCGCTCAAGCAGTCGCAGGAAATCGACGCCTGCACGACGCAATGGAGCGGCGAAAAGAGCGCGCTCCGCCACCAGATCCAGGAAGTCCGCCAGCGCTATCGAATCAGCGTCCAGGAGATGAAGGAAGTGCAGAAAGCGCAGCAGCGAGTCATCAAGGTCGAGATCAAGGGGCTGGAGAAACAGATTCCGCACGCCGAGAAGGCGCTGCAACTGCTCAGCAATCGCGGACGGCTGCAATTGCTGCTGGCCGATGATGAACTGATCGGCACGCTCAAGGAACGCTGGATCGCCGCCGAAGTCGCCAAGCAACTCGACTACCCGATCTTCATGGCGGTCAGCGAGCGCGGCGGCAAGGACAATTCCGGGGACTACAAACACCTGCTGGATGAGCAAGGCAGCCTCGTCGAATTCCCCGATGGTCATCCGCAGGAAGGGCAACTGATCGTCGATCAGGATCTGGTCAATTACGACTTGCGCGCTGAAGACCTGGCCGATGCGGCCAGGATTCCCGACGAACAATTGTGTGTGGCGGAGGCATTCGTTCGCTTCGCTCAGGCGCAGAAGTTTCGCTTCTGGAGGGGCGAGTAATGGCGGTCTGGAGCACTGTCGATGTTTCCGAACTAGGGCATGCTCAACGTATAGAAGCCGACTATTACCGGCCGCACTATCTCGAAGTTTCTGCGCGACTGGAGGCAGTCAAATCGGTCCCATTAACGCGACATCTTGGGTATCTGACTGATGGTACGCACGTAACACCAAAGTATGTGCCGCAGGGCGTCCCATTTCTCTCGTCAAGTGATATTGACCCGTTCATTGTTTCTCCGGACATCGAGAAATTCATTTCTGAGGCAGAGCATTTACGCCTGCGCCATTGCCAACCCGATGCAGGCGACATTCTTATGTCGAAATCCGGTCGAATCGGATCGTGTGCGGTAGTACCGGCGTCAATCAAGAAGGGGGACTGGAATATCTACGAAGGCGTTGCACTACTTCGGGTCGACGGAGTCGAGCCGCACTACGTTGCTGCCTTTCTGAACTCAAAATACGGCCATTCCCAGATCCGACGCGAGTTGAAAGGCGTTGCCCAACCGCATCTCCATTTAGAAGACATACGAAGACTGAAGCTCTTTGTCCCGGAACATCACGAAATGGCTGAGGTATCGGCACTGGTGCTTGGCGGCACGGGACGAGCACAATGTGCCCATCGTCTTTTTCAAGACGCGCAGGCTGCTCTCGAAACTGAGCTTGGGCTAGACAAGCTGACGTACCAGAACCCGGTGGGTTACGTCGCACAATTTAGCGACTTGGAAGCCTCGCATCGCTCAGATGCACAGTACTATCGGCCGCGCTTCAAACAACTGATCGAGCACCTCTCAGCATTTTCGTCAGCGCGGGTACGAGACATTCGCAGCCTCAACCGGCGCGGCCTGCAACCGATCTATTTGCGAAATGGCGATGTCGACGTCGTCAATAGCCAGCACCTTGGGCCGAAGCACATCGACTACGATGGGTTGGAGAAAACCAGCGCAAAATCGTTTGCTGCGGCTCCTGAAGCACACATAAAGAAAGACGATCTGCTGATTTACACAACTGGCGCGTATATCGGGCGGACCAATGTCTATCTGAGCGACGCGCCGGCCATGGCCAGCAACCACGTCAATATTCTTCGGCTGCAACCGGGTATCGACGCGGCCTATATGGCCCTTGTTTTCCAGTCCATCGTAGGGCAGTTTCAGACGCAGCAGCATGCACGTGGCAGCGCCCAGGCCGAACTCTATCCAAGCGATATTGACCGCTTTGTCGTTCCCCTGCTCGACGCCGACAAGCAGAAAGCCATAGGCGATTTGCTGCGCGAAAGTCTGGCGAAACAACAGGAATCGCACGGGCTGCTCGAACAAGCCAAGACCCGCGTCGAACAACTCATCGAGGCTGCGATCCAGCCATGAGCGAGCTGATTCCCGAACCGTCCGCACCCGGCAAGGGCCAATTTCTCGTCTATGAGGCCGAGGATCGCCGCGTCAAGATCGATGTTCGGCTGGCCGATGAAACCGTCTGGTTGTCACAAGCCCTCATCGCCGAGCTGTTTCAGACCTCGGTGCCGAATATCAGCATGCACATTCGGAATGTATACGAGGAGGGCGAGCTTCAGCCCGAGACAACCATTAAGAAATTCTTAACGGTTCGCCAGGAAGGCAGCCGGGCGGTGCGCCGCCAACTCGATCACTACAACCTCGACATGATCATCTCGGTCGGCTACCGGGTGAAGAGCCATGTCGCGACGCGCTTTCGCATCTGGGCGACGCAACGCCTCAAGGAATACATCGTCAAGGGTTTTACGCTCGACGACGAACGGCTGAAGAACCCGCAGCAGCCCTTCGACTACTTCGAAGAGCTGACCCGCCGCATCCAGGACATCCGCACCTCGGAGCGGCGTTTCTACCAGAAGATCACCGACATCTACGCGACCAGCATCGACTACGACCCGACGCTGGAGATCAGCCTGACCTTCTTCAAGACCGTGCAGAACAAGATGCACTGGGCGATCGCCGGCCAGACCGCCGCCGAGATCGTGCATGCGCGCGCCGATGCCGACAAGCCTCACATGGGCCTGACTACCTGGCGCGGCGCCAGGGTACGCAAGCAGGATGTCGGTATCGCCAAGAACTATCTGGCGGAAGACGAACTGCGCGCCCTGAACAACCTGGCCGAACAATATCTGATCTTCGCCGAAGGCCAGGCGATGCGCCGCATCCCCATGCACATGCGCGACTGGATCAGGAAGCTCGACGGTTTCCTGAACATCAACGACCGCGACATCCTGACCCACGCCGGAAAAATCTCGCACGAGATGGCGCAGCAGCGAGCCGAGGCCGAATACGAGC
Organism: Candidatus Accumulibacter cognatus; assembly: GCF_000584975.1. NCBI lineage: Bacteria > Pseudomonadati > Pseudomonadota > Betaproteobacteria > Candidatus Accumulibacter > Candidatus Accumulibacter cognatus. Next base: position 44,739 of record NZ_JDST02000047.1, read on the forward strand.
AATATCACCGGCGGCGGATCGCCGAGCAATCGCAGGCCGTCAGCGACTTCGACCGGATGGCCAGGCAATTGACGAACAGCGAACGAGGCAAAAAGAAACCATGAACATGACGCCCGACGACGGCCGGCTGCTGGCGGATTTGTGCGAGCAGCATGGCGTGAGCGCCGACAAGGTGCGAAAGCTGCTCGATGCCGTGCGCGACTACGAATTCAAGGACCGGCGAACCGGGGTGTATGACGCGCTGCGCGAGATTCTGAAGAGCAAGCCGGCCACCAAAACGGAACACCGGGCATGAACGACGGTGTGGACAGGGATTGTTTCGTCAAGGACCCGGGCCTGCTGGTCGAACTGTGCCGAAAGGTGATCGACGAACTCGATTCCGGCGCCTGCGACTCCGGCGTTGTCGAACGTGAGGCGCAACTGCGCGAGATCGCGAAGACCATCGAGCGACTGGAAAAGGCCCAGTGGGTGAGGTATCAAATGACTCAGGACGGCACCCTGCGCGCCGATTCACCTTACGGGATTTGGGTGCTGATGGAGAGCCCCCGATGAAATTCCGCAAGCTCACCCTCGAAAATTACAAGTCCTTCCAGTTCCCGACGGAGATCGTTTTCCCGATCGGCGACGATGGTCGCAGCATCTTCCTGATCGGCGGCATGAACGGCGCGGGCAAGACCTCGATCATGGAGGCAGTGACGTTCTGCCTGTATGGTGGCAAGGTCGACGACATTTACCGCAACATCAACCGGCGCGAGAAAGCCAAGGGCAATGCCAACGTGGCGTTCGAGATCGTCATCGAGATGGATGACGCTTCGGAGCTGGTGGTCAAGCGCTCCTGGACGGCCGGCGCGGTCAGCGAGCCGCGGGCGCGCGATCTGACTGAACGGCTGGTGGTCGTGCGCGACGGCAAGCGCGTGTCGGTGCAAAACCAGGAAATCTGGCAGGACTTCATCCGCGCGGCGATCCCGCCGGGCATCACGCAGTTCTTCTTCTTCGACGGCGAGAAGATTCAGCAGATTGCCGCCGACGATCATTCGGAGGTCCGCCTGAAATCATCGCTGGAGGCCGCGCTGGGCATCCAGTACATCAACCGGCTGGCCAGCGACATCGTCTATATCAAGCAGCAGGAACGGCAAGGTTTTGTCGAGATTTCCGACGCAGATCTGGAATTCAAGCAGAGCGAACTGAAGCGCGAGAAGAGCAAGCGGGTGCGCAAACATCAGGAGCGAGACGGCTTGCGCGCCGAACTGGACGGCTTCAAGGCGCAACTGGGCGATGCCAGGAAGCGCTTCGAGGCGTCCTTCCACGCCGCGCCAGAATCGCGCGAGGCGATGCGCGAGCAGGAGAAGAAGCGCGTGCTCGCGGCCAACCGGCTGGCGCAGGTGGACAGCGAGATTCGCAACCTCTGCGAAAAAGCCTTGCCATTCAGCATTGCGGGCAAGCTGTTTGGCGGCATCCGGCGGCAGATTGAAGCCGAGCGCGAATCGGCCAGCGGTGAGGCGATCAAGGAGAACGCCGCCTTGCTGGCGAAGCGCATCGTGCGCGTGGTCGAGGAACCAGAACCCATCTACCGGGAGAAATTGTCGGCCGAGCGCATGGCCGAGCTGGAACGGCGCATCTTCCGCATGCTCAAGGAAGGCGACCACAATGCGGAGGTGACGAAGGTTCTCGACCTATCCGATCGCGACGCGGCGCGGGTCCTGAACCGTATGGAAGCCCTGGAAAACAGCGATGTCTTCCTGCTCAAGCCATTGCTGGAAGAAGCCGACAGTCTCAAGGTGCAGCTCCGGCAACTGGAAGGTGTCGTTGGCCAGGTGGGTGCGTTGTCACCCACCGAACGTGACCTGTTCGACGAATTGCAATCGGTGATGGAGAGCTGTTCGACGCAGATCGGGCGGAAGACCGAACAACTGCGATTGGTCGAGGAAGATGTTCTGACCCTCGACAAGCGCATTGCCGCCATCGAGGTGGAGATCGAGAAGCTCTACGAGAAGCACAACGTCTCGAAGGAAAAGGTCGACTTCATCGAGGAGTGCGATGCCATCGCCAGCGTGCTGAACCAGTTCATTGTCCGCCTGCGCAAGAGCAAGGTGCATGTGCTGCAGGAGAAGACCTTCGAGATGTACCGGCTTCTTTCCAGCCGCAGCGGCCTGATCAAGGACATCACCATCGACGACAAGACCTACGAGGTCCGGATCACCGACCGCAACGGACACGAGATTCGCAAGTCGTCGATGGCGGCTGGCGAAAAGGAAGTGTTTGCGATTTCGCTGCTGTGGGGGCTGGCGCAGACCAGCGAACTCAAGCTGCCGATCATCATCGACACCCCCCTATCGCGCCTCGACAGCACGCATCGCGACAACATCGTCAACCACTACTTCCCGAATGCCGGCGAGCAGGTGGTGATCCTTTCGACCGACACGGAGATCGATACCAGCTACTACCGATCCCTCAAGCCTCGCCTCAGCGGCGCGGCGTGTCTTGAATTTGATCAGAGGCAAGAGCTGACGACGTTCCGGCAAGGGTATTTCTGGGAGACCCGCCATGGCTGACCGCCTTTACACCTCAAGCGAGGCCGATGAGGTCCTGAGTGCGCTGCGTTTTGAAACGAAGCTGGAGAAAGCGACGCTGGCGCGGATCGCCTTCGCACTTTCGCTGGTCAAGGACGGCGCAGGCGTTGCACCCAGTCCGAGTTTCAGCGGCGGCGAGATGAAGCGGCCGACCTTCGTCGGCGAGGACGAGGTATTTCTGCGTACCCTGGTCGCACAGACCTACGGCAAGCGCGACTTCAGCGAGGACGAGTTCTTCTCCAACCGCTCGGTCATCAAGAACCATATTGACAGCGGCGCGGCCTGGTTGGCGAGATTGTTTGAGGAAGCCGGCCGCAGTGGCGAGGCGCTGATTCGGCGGCTGCTGGACGAAGTGGAATTCGCCGGACGCCGCGAGCATTTGGGTAGTGGCCTGGACATCTTCATCGGTCGGACGCTGTTGCAGCGAACCGAGTTGGTCATGGAACTGAACAACACGACCAGGCATGCCAACTCGCACCTGGCCATCATGGGCATGCCCGGAGTCGGCAAGACGCAATTTCTGCTCAAGATACTCGCCGACATCCGCATCCAGTCGAATTACCAGACCCACTTCATCTACTTCGACTACAAGGGCGACGTGGTGGACAACGCCCGCTTTCTCGAAGTGGCGCGAGTGCAGCCCTTCCGGTTGCTACAAGGCGGGCAGAACCTGCCCATCAATCCTTTCATCTTGCCGGCCTACGACGAGCAGACCATCAATGTCTCGGCGCGCGAGAAGGCCGAGAGTTTTGCGTCGATCAACAGTAAGCTCGGCCCCGTACAAAAAGGGGCATTGACCGAAGCGATACGCGCCGCCTATGCCAAACGTACTGGATCGGCTTCACCCTACCCGGACTTTCCCGATGTCCTTGAAGTCGCCGCGGCGGCGTATGAAGAAGACGGCAAGAGAGACGACAGCCTGATCGAAGTGCTGCGCGACCTCTCCGACTTCGACCTCTTCTGGCGCCATGGCAACGAGGCCGCGCCCATGGACCGGGTAGCGAACCGCACGATGTTGATTGACGTGCATGCGATGCCGGTGCTCAAGGAATTGGTCGCCTATCTGGTGATCGAGCGGCTCTACAAGGAAATGGCAACGCTGCCCGACAGCCCGGTCACCGAAGGTCGGCGCACCATTCGGACCATTCTGGTCATCGACGAAGCGCACAACTATCTCAGCCAGAAGAACATGTTCCTTCAGCGCATCATCCGCGAAGGGCGTTCAAAAGGGGTGGTCGTGTTTTTCGCCAGCCAATCGCCCAACGACTACCAGCAGAAATTCTTCAACTTCCAGCAGTTGCTCAGTTTCGCTTACATTTTCCAGTGCGATGGCGTAGCGGCGGGATCGGTCCAGGACATTCTTGGTTGCAGTGCCAAAACGGCGAGGGACTTGCAGACGGAGATCGCTCGTTTGGAACCATGGCAGGTCATCGCGCGCAGTCAGGAGAAGACCGAGGAGTTCGTGAAGTTCACCGCCGAGGCGTTCTACAAGACCTACGCATGAGGCTACCGATTTCTTCAGGTGCGATAGCAGATAGCCCGCTGTCTCCCCCTACGCGGCCCTGATGATCGGTATGGCTGCACCGCTCACCTTCAGCCGCTCCAGGTAGTCGGCCCACTGCTGCATCATGGTCTGGCGCTCTTTCAGGAACCTGGTCCGGTTGTAGGCCGTGCCCAGGGCATCAGGGGCCTGATGTGCAAGCTGATGCCCGATGACATCGGGCTTGATGTGCAACTCCTCGTGCAGGATCGTTCGCGCCATCGCGCGAAATCCGTGCCCGGTGATTTCGGTCTTGGTGTCGTAGCCCATCCAGCGCAAGGCCGCGTTGATCGCCGCCTCGCTCATGGCATTTTGCGGATCGAGGCCGGGAAAAACGTGTCGCCGATTCCCGCTCAGTTCGTGCAATTCGCGGAGGATCAACACAGCCTGAGACGTGAACGGAACAAGGTGCTCGCTCTTGGTCTTGCTCACCAGCTCAGCCTTGGGAACCGGTATCGCGCCATTTAGGTCCGGGCAGGGGTCGAGTTCGGCTCGGCCTGTGGCGATCGCATAGCGGAAGGCTCGGCTGATTTCGCTGCGCACACGATGTGCTGTATAGCGTGGGATTGCAATAGATGACTTGGGGCTTACGTGGACAAAGAAAAGGCCAGAATCCTTGCTGTTGCTTGGAGTTCTGGCCTTTTGGGACTACCTTGGACTTGTACTTGTTCTTGGTGCCCAGGAAGGGAGTCGAACCCCCACACCTTGCGGCGGCAGGACCTAAACCTGCTGCGTCTACCAATTTCGCCACCTGGGCACGGCCAACCCTGACAAGGGGTACATGCGCTGCACAGTCGGTCACTCGTTCGCCGGCGACCGCCGCTCGGCTGTTTATCGCATGAGGTCGATATTCTAACCGCGACAATCCTATACTGTCAGCTCTCCGCGATTCCGGTCAAGCCGGACCAGGCCAATTCCCTCCCCGATGCCCGTCGACCACTACGAAAACTTCCCGGTTGCCTCGCTGCTGCTGCCGCGACGCCTGCGTCGGCCGGTCGAGGCAATCTATCGTTTCGCGCGCGCTGCCGACGACCTCGCCGACGAGGGCGATGCCAGCGACGAGGTACGCCTGCGGGGACTCGCCGGGTATCGGGAGGAACTCGACGCCATCGAGCGCGGTGAACCTCCGGCCGGGCAGGATTTCGCGGAGTTGGCGACGATCATCCGGGAGTGGCATCTGCCCGTGCAGTTGCTGCGCGACCTGCTCGACGCGTTTGCGCAGGATGTCGTCAAGAAGCGCTATGCGGATTACCCGGAGCTCCTCGACTACTGCCGACGTTCCGCCAATCCGGTGGGCCGGCTGCTGCTGCACCTGGTCGGGCAAGACAACGAGGCGAACCTGCACCGTTCGGACTGCATCTGCTCCGCTCTGCAACTGGTCAATTTCTGGCAGGACATCGCGATCGACTGGCAAAAGCAGCGCATCTATCTGCCGCTTGGCGACCTTGAACGCTTTGGCATTGCCGAATCAGACATCGCTGGCGGGCGCTGGAGCGAGGCATGGGCAGCGCTGCTCGATTTCCAGGTCGAACGGACGCGTCGCCTGATGGGCGAGGGCGCATCGCTGGTCCAGCAACTGCCGGGCCGCATGGGCTGGGAGATACGGGTGACGGTACAGGGGGGGCTACGCATCCTGGAGAAGATTCAGCGCGTCCGCGGCAACGTCTTCCGGCATCGCCCTGTGCTCGGCGCCGGTGACTGGCTGTGCATCGGCGGACGCGCGTTGGCCATGTAAGTCATGGGAGAATGGCGGCCCTGTGCCGATCCCGAGATTGCGAATGACCCCCGACGAATATTGCCAACAGAAAGCCGCCCGCAGTGGCTCAAGCTTCTATTACAGCTTTCTCTTCCTGCCGCCAAACCGGCGGCGTGCAATCACGGCGCTCTATGCCTTCTGCCGGGAAGTCGACGATGTCGTCGATGAATGCCAGGAGCCGCAGCTTGCAGCGACCAAGCTGGCCTGGTGGCGACAGGAGCTGGCTCGCTTCAGCGCCGGCCAGGCGCAGCATCCGGTAACCCAGGCACTGCAGGCGGCGAGCGCCGAATTCCATCTGCCCGAGGAACAATTGCAGGAAATCATCGATGGCATGGAGATGGACCTGCAACAGTCGCGCTACCTCGATTTCAAGGCGCTGTCGCTCTATTGTTATCGCGTTGCTGGCGTCGTCGGTCTGCTCGCCGCGGAAATCTTCGGCTACCAGGATCGCAAGACACAGAAGTATGCGCACGATCTCGGCATCGCTTTTCAGCTCACCAATATCATCCGCGACGTCGGCGAGGATGCGCGCATGGGCCGAATCTACCTGCCGATCGAGGATCTGCAGCGTTTCGGGGTGACCGCCGCCGATATCCTCAAGTCTCGCCATTCAGAGAATTTCCGCCGCCTGATGGACTTCCAGATCGAGCGCGCCGAGCGTTATTACGTCCAGGCGATCGACGAACTGCCGACGGCTGACCGCCGGGCACAGCGTCCGGGTCTGGTGATGGCGGCGATCTATCGCACCCTTCTGGACGAAATCAAACGGGATGGCTGTCAGGTCCTGACGCAGCGCACTTCGCTGACGCCGCTGCGCAAGCTCTGGATCGCCTGGCGGACCTGGGTGCGTGGATGAGAGCCGCGATCATCGGCGGCGGCTGGGCGGGCCTGTCCGCCGCTGTCGAACTGGCAAAAGCCGGTGTCCGGGTGACGGTCTTCGAAGCGGCGAAGCAACTCGGGGGCCGTGCCCGCAGCGTCGAGGTGCAAGGGCAGCAGCTCGACAACGGACAGCACATCCTGGTCGGCGCCTATCGCGAAACGCTGCGCCTGATGCAGGAAGTCGGCGCCGATCCGGAGCGGCTGCTCAGGCGCCTGCCCCTTGAACTGAGCTTCCCGGCCAGCCAGCCGCTTCCCTTTCACCTGCGGCTGCCGCGCCTGCCCGCACCATGGCATCTGGCGTGCGGATTGCTGGCGGCGCGCGGTGTCCGTCTGAGCGAAAAGATCAGCGCCGTTCGCTTCATGCGCTGGCTCAAGGTCGCGGCCTACCGGATCGGCGAAGACTGCACGGTGACGACCTTGCTCGATCGCCATCACCAGCACGGCAGCCTGCGCCGCCACCTCTGGGAGCCACTCTGTCTGGCAGCGCTCAATACCCCGCCGGCACAGGCCTCGGCGCAGATTTTCGTCAATACCTTGCGCGACAGTCTCGGCAGTGGGCGTGCCGCAACCGATCTCTTGCTGCCGGCAGCCGACCTCGATCGGCTGTTCCCGGCCGCCGCGGCGAACTTCATTCGCGCGCGTGGCGGTGAAATCCATCTGTCGGCCCGTGTCGACGCGATTGACACCGGGCCCGGCATTCGTGGCGAGTCCTTCGACCACGTGATCGTAGCAGCCGGCCCGCAGCACGCGGCGGCCTTGCTTGCCCGGCACGAGGCAACGATCGCCAGCGCGCAACTGCTTGCCGAGTATACCTTCGAGCCGATCGGCACCGTCTATGGGGGCTATCCGCAGCAAGTACGCCTGCCCTTGCCGATGCTCGGGCTCTATGATCGTGCTGGCGGTCAGGTCGGGCAGTGGGTTTTTGATCGCGGTGCGCTTTGCGGCACCGCCGGCGTCATGGCCTTCGTTCTCAGCGGCCATGGCGCCTGGGAAGCGCTCGACAATGCCGCGCTGGCCGCCCTTCTGCATCACCAACTCGCCGTCACCCTCGATCGCCGGTTGCCGGCAATGCTCTGGTTCCAGGTGATCCGCGAACGGCGGGCAACCTTCCGCTGCCGCCCCAATCTGCGCCGGCTCAGCGCCAGAACCGATCTCGCCGGCTGCTGGCTGGCGGGTGACTACGTCTGCGCCGAGTATCCGGCAACGCTTGAAGCGGCGGTCCGCAGCGGTGTCGCGGCGGCCCGCGAAATCCTGCTCAGCGAATCTCTTCCAGTTGCCCGGCGTGCATACGCAAGCGGCGGCAACAGCGCGCCGCAATTTCCTCGTCATGGGTGACGAGAATCAGCGTGGTGCCGCTTTCGGCATTGATCGCAAACATCAACTCGATGACCTGATGACCGGTGGCGGCATCGAGATTGCCGGTCGGCTCGTCGGCGAGCACCAGCCGGGGCTTCGGTGCAAAGGCACGGGCCAGGGCCACCCGCTGCTGCTCGCCGCCGGAGAGATGTTTCGGATAATGCCGCAGGCGGTGCGCCAGCCCGACCCGCTGCAACCAGTGCTCGGCCTCGGCGCGGGCGTTGGCGGTGCCGGCGAGTTCGAGCGGCAGCATCACGTTTTCGATGGCGTTCAGCGACGGCAGCAACTGGAAGGTCTGAAAGACGAAGCCCAGCAGGCGACCGCGCAGTACCGCCCGTGCATCTTCGTCGAGCCTGCCGAGATCCTCGCCCGCGAGCGCAACCGAGCCGCTGCTCGGCAGGTCGAGGCCGGCCAGCAGGCCCAGCAGGGTGGATTTTCCGGAACCGGAGGCACCGACGATCGCCACCGTCTCGCCGGGGGCGACGGCGAACGAAATCTCGTGCAGAATGGTTAACGGCTCGCCTCCGTTATCCACCCGTTTGGCGAGATCTCTCACCTCAACGACCATCGATGCATCTCGACCCATGTCCCGTATTCCAAACTGCCGCAGCCTGTTGCTCGCCGGACTCCTGTTGATCGCCCCGGCGGCACAGGCGGTACAAACCATTCTCGTTTTCGGCGATTCGCTGTCGGCGGGCTACGGCATCCGCCAGGACGCCGCCTGGCCCGTCTTGCTCGCCAAACGCCTGCAGCAAAAGAGGCTCGATTATAGCGTCGTCAATGCCAGCATTTCGGGAGAAACCACCAGCGGCGGCCGTACCCGCATCGACGCAGCGCTGGCCAGGTACTCGCCACAGGTGGTGATCATTGCCCTGGGTGCCAACGATGGCCTGCGTGGTCTGCCGGTCGAACAATTGCGCGACAATCTGACCGCCATCGTCACCAGCGCCCAGAAGAAGAACGCGCAGGTGCTGCTGGTCGGCCAGCGCATCCCGCCCAATTATGGTTCCTACGCCCGGCAATTTCATCTGGTTTTCGGCGAGGTGGCGAAAACCCGCAAGACCGCGCTGGTCGACTTCCTGCTCGAGGGCGTGGCAACCGAACCCCATCTGTTCCAGTCCGACAACCTGCATCCGACCGCCGAAGCACAACCCCTGCTGTTGAACAACGTCTGGCGAGGCCTCGCCCCACTGTTAAAATAGCCGATCGTAAACCCATGGCCTTCCCTGCATGAAATCTGACCTGGTCAGCCTCCAACGGCTCGGCGATCTTGCGGCCTTTGACGAGATCATCGACGTGCGTTCGCCTGCCGAGTTTGCCGAAGACCATATTCCCGGCTCGGTCAACTGTCCGGTTCTCGATGACCAGCAGCGTATCGAAGTCGGCACCCTCTACAAGCAGGTCTCCCCCTTCGCCGCCCGCAAGGTGGGCGCCGCGCATGTTTCCGAGAACATTGCCGGGCATCTGCGCAGCCGCTTCTCCGACCGCCCGAAGCACTGGCGACCCTTGGTCCTGTGCTGGCGTGGCGGCCAGCGCAGCGGCTCGATGACCTACGTCCTGCGGCGTGTCGGCTGGGATGCGCAGCAACTCGAAGGCGGCTACAAGACCTATCGTCGCCTGGTCATCGAGAATCTCTCGGAAGCCCCGCGGTCATTGCGGCTGAAGGTGATCTGTGGTGCCACCGGCAGCGGCAAGAGCCGCATCCTGCAGGCCATCGGGCAACTCGGAGAACAGGTGCTCGACCTCGAAGAACTGGCCTGTCACAAGGGTTCGGTACTTGGCGTCCTGCCGGACTGCCCGCAGCCCTCGCAAAAGATGTTCGAATCCCGCCTGCTCACCGCCTTGCAAGGCCTGTTCCCGGATCGGCCGGTGTATGTCGAGGCGGAGAGCCGCAAGATCGGTTTGCTCCAGCTCCCTGCCGCCCTGATCGAGCGCATGCGCGCTGGCGAGTGTGTGCACATCGAAGCGTCTTTCGACGCGCGTGTCGATTTCCTGTTGCGCGATTACGACTATTTCCTGGGCGCTCCTGATTCGCTGACTGCCCGACTGCAAGCCTTGCGGCATCTGCAAAGCACGGAAACGCTGCTGCGCTGGCGAGCGTACATCCATCAGGGAGGCTGGCGCCCACTGGTCAGCGAACTGCTGGCACTGCACTATGACCCGCTCTACCAGCGCTCGCAGAAGCAGAATTACGCCGGATTCAGTTCGCCACAGAGGTTCGACACCAACGACCTGACGCCCGCCGGCATCGACGCCCTGGCTCGCCGGGTGTGCGGCAGATGATCGTCGGACCCCGCTTCAGGCCCGGACGGAGGGAACTCCCGCCTCATTTCCACATCGCCCGCATGCGCGCCGCAAGGTCGATCGCCTGCTGCCTGGCGTCCGGATTGGCGGTTGGCGCTGCGGGCGGTGGTGGCCAGGAGATTTGTTCGAAATGCGCTAGCAGGGCATTGGCGATGAAACGCGTGCGCCCGGCGTAAACGTGACGGTCGCAGAATCCCGGCTGATGGGAAACATAAAAGCGCTGCGGCAGCATGAGTTCGAGGTGCTCCCTGGCACGCGTCATGGCCACATACAGCAGCCGCCGTTCCTCCTCGATTTCGACTGTGGAGCCGCTGGCCAGGTCGGAGGGGATGCAGCCGTCGACGGCATTGAGCACGGTGACGGCGGTCCATTCCTGTCCCTTCGCCGAGTGGATCGTCGACAGGATCAGGTAGTCCTCGTCGAGTAGTGGCGTTCCTGCCTGGTCGCTGCTGGCGTCGGGCGGGTCGAGCGTCAGTTCGGTGAGGAATCGTTCGGCGTTGGCATAGGTGACGGCAATGCGCGCGAGTTGTTCGATGTCGGCCTGCCGGATCGGCGCGTCTTCATGCAGACGCTCCATCTGCGCCTGGTACCAACCGCAGATGCGCTCGAAAGCGGCTGGCCAGGGGCTGCTGGCGCTGGCTTCGATGACCGTTGCAAAATCGATCCAGGCGGCTCTGGCCGCTTCCGGTACCGCGGCCTCCCCGAGCAGTGCGCCAGCCGGGTGCGCCGTGCCGACCCTGGCCAATACCCGGTCGGCGGTTTTCGGGCCGATGCCGGGAACCAGTTGCATGGCCCGGAAACCTGCCAGCCGGTCGCGCGGATTCTGTCCCCAGCGCAGGATCGCCAGCACGTCCTTGACATGCGCCGCTTCGAGAAATCTGAGACCGCCGTATTTGACGAAAGGAATGTTGCGTCGGGTCAGCTCAAGCTCCAGCCGCACGCTGTGCTGCGCGGTCCTGAACAGCACCGCCTGCGCCTTCAGCTTGATGCCGGCCTCACGGCGGGCAAGCGTCTGTTCGACGACGTAAAGCGCTTGCCCGATGTCGTCGTGCACCGTGACCAGCTTCGGTTTCTCGGAGGACGCGCGATCGCTCCACAGTTCCTTGGTGAAGCGCTCGGTGGCAGCGGCGATCACCTGGTTGGCAGCGGCCAGAATCGGTTGTGTCGAACGGTAATTGCGCTGCAAGGTCACCCGCTTTGCCGGGGGATCGAAATGATCGGGGAAGTCGAGGATGTTGCGCACGCATGCCCCGCGGAAGGCATAGATCGACTGCGCGTCGTCGCCGACCACGGTGAGACCGTGGCCAGCAGGTTTCATGGCCAGCAGGATCGCAGCCTGCAGGCGGTTGGTATCCTGGTACTCGTCGACCAGCACGTACCGGAAGCGTTCGCCGATTTCCCGGCCGATTTCGGGCTCGCCGACCATCTGCGCCCAGTAGAGCAGCAGATCGTCGTAGTCGAGCACTTGCTGTGCCTGCTTGCTCTCGACGTAGGCGAGGAACAGCCGTTGCAGATCGGACGTCCATTCGCTGCACCAGGGAAAGGAGGATTGCAGCACTTCGCCGAGCGTCGCCTGCGTGTTGATCACCGCCGAATAGATGGCCAGGCAGGTTCCCTTCAACGGAAAGCGTTTGCCCTTGGCCGAGTAGCCGAGGCCGTGACGAACCAGATTCATCAGGTCGGCCGAATCCTGCCGGTCATGGATGCTGAATGCCGCGTCGAGACCGATCCGGCCGGCGTACTCTCGCAGCAGGCGCGCGCCGACGGCATGGAATGTGCCGGACCAGGCCAGGGTGCTCATGCCTGCGGCTAGCGAACGCGTCCCGCCGCGCCGCGTCAGCAGGCGTTCGACGCGCTGGCTCATCTCGTTGGCGGCACGTCGCGAGAAGGTCAGCAGCAGGATGCGGGCGGGATCGGCCCCGTGGGCGATGAGTTGCGCGACGCGGTGAGCCAGGGTGCTGGTTTTTCCTGATCCGGCCCCGGCGATCACCAACAGGGGAGGGTGCATGCTGTCCCCGTCGACGCTGCCCGGCGCCTCCGTGATGCCGAAGGTGACTGCCGCGCGTTGCGCGTCGTTGAGTTGCGCGAGCGGGTCGACGGCACCGCCACGCGTGCCGTTCAGAAGGATTTCCATGGTCTTGTCCTGCCCGATCAATTCCCGGTCGAGTTTTGCTTGCCACGGTGATTATCGACGGTTTCCGGGCGCAAGGCATGATCAGGCGATCAGTTTCAGATCGAACACCCGTTCGACCAGCCAGATGCCGGCGGTGGCGATGACCAGCAGCGAGCCTCCCGCGAGAACGCCCCGTCGATAGATCCACTGATTCCGCACGCTCCACGCCAGCGGCAGGAACAGGGCGACGATCGCCAGTTGTCCGACCTCGACGCCGAGGTTGAAGGCGACCAGCGCCAGCAACAAGGCGTTCTGCGGCAGCCCGAGGTCGGCGAGGACGCTGGCGAAACCGAAGCCGTGAATCAGGCCGAAAGCGAAGGCGAACAGCCAGCGGCTGGCACCCGCCATCACGATCAGGTTGTTGAGCGCGGCGACGATGACCGATGCAGCGATCGCCGATTCGACCCAGCGCGACGGTAACTGGACGACGTCCAGCGCGGCCAGCGTCAGGGTGATCGAATGCGCGAGGGTGAATGCACTGACCACCTTGACGACCTCCCAGAGCGCGTCCCTGAAGCGCGCAGCGCCTGTCCAGCCGCCGTCGACGCGGAGCAGGACCGCCGGCAGCAGCAGCGACAACAGAAACAGCAGATGATCGAAGCCGATCCAGATGTGCCAGACTCCGTGCGCGGTGTAGTCGATGAACTGGCGCAGGCGGTCGCTTTCGGCGAGTTCGAATCGCTGCACCGGGGTCGCCGCGCTGAAGATCGCGGTGCGTGTCTGGCCGGCATGCTCAAGACGCAGCAGCCCGCGGTGCTGCGGATCGACATCGAAGAACAGCCGGTAGTGGGCACTCAGCACAGTCGGTTCGGCCTTGCAGCTTGCGCTGAAGCGCAACACGGCGTAGGCGCCGTCGCTGTGATCGTCGACCAGGTGTTCGAGCACGGCCGTCGTGCATGCCTCGCCATCCGCCGACAAGGCCAGCCGTGCCAGTGCGTAAGCGGCAATCTCGGTGTGATGGGCGCGCAGTTCGCCCCAGGTGATGGCGCCGTCCTGGTTGTCGTCGAGGCCGAGTGCGTAGTCGAGGTCGCGCAGGGCAATATCCCACTGACCTTGAATGGCCGTTTCGGTGACTTGCAGGCTGAGGTAGCTGTCGCTGGGCTTGTGCGCCAGCGCGGCCGGCGAGGCAAGCAGGATGAGCAGCATGGCGCAGCTCTTCAGCACCTGCAGCGAAACGAGGCGGACAGTCTGCATGGTCAATCCTGGCGCAGCAAGCGGTTGATCACGACGTCTTCGCTGCGCGCTTGCGCGAGCCATTGGCGTGCGCTGGCCAGCGTTGCGAGATCCCTGGTGGCGAGGGAGGTTTCCACGAGGAGGCGCAGATCGGGCAGTTCCTTCTGCACCGTCCAGTTCTCCCGGGCCAGCGTCAGGGCCGCCTGGGGATCGCCGAGCAGTTCGAGCGTGAAGCGCGCCTGCTCACGCTGATGGACGCGGTCACCGCGCAACTGGCTGGCGGCAAAGCGGGCGCGCAATTGTTCGACATGGGCCGCCAGCTCGGGCGAGTTCATCGCCTTGAGCGCCAGTGTGTAGCGCAGGAGCAGGGCGTCGCTGCCTTGCCGTGAAGTGAGCAGTTTCACGACCTGCGCCGGGCGGCCGTGGTCGAGCAGCCAGTCGGCGTAGGCGTTGAGGAGATAATGATCGGAGCCGTCGATCGCCAGTGCTTCACGAAAATGGGCCTCGGCGGCATCGTCGAGGCCGGCGCGTGCCGCCATCTCGGCGAGCATGGACAGGACCCAGGCGCGTATCTCGGGGCTGACCTGGGGCTGCCTGGCGAGCAGGGCATGGAGTGCGTCATGGCTCTCGCGCAGTCGCCCGTTGACACTGGCCAGGCCGTAGCTGCAGGCCGCCCAGACCAGTTCGGGGGCGAGACGGCGCAGCGCCGTGCATTCGGCCGCGGCAGCCGCGTAATTGCCCTGCACCTGCAGGACCGTCGCGCGTGTCAGACGCGCCTGGCCATCGCGGGGATTACGCCGGATCAGCGCGGCCAGGTCCAGCAGCGCGGCGTCGAAATCGTGGTTGCGCTGGCGCAGCGTCGCCCGCAACAGAAGGACCTCGGAAGGCGGTTCGGACTGCTCCCACCAGTTTGCCAACGCCGCCTGGGCGTAGCCGGCAAAACGCGGATCGCCCCGGACCCGCCCAAGCTCGGTGTAACGACGAGCGATCTCGACCGCGAGATCGAGCCGTTGCGGTTGTCGGGCGAGTTCCTCGCGCAGCGCGCGCAACTCGCGCGCCGAGGGATCGGTCGGCGCGAAGGGCAGGCGCTCCAGCACCTGCGTGTCGGATTGCGGGAGGTAGGGCACCGCCATGGCGGCCGTGACGAGGCACCAGCTTGCGGTGAAGGCCAGAAAAGTGCAGAAAATACGGGGCATGTGAATCCTCCCGCTTGAGGAATGGCGGGCAGGGCGAATGCGCCTGCCCGTCTGCTGATGCCGGCTTCGTTGCCAGGCCGGGTCGACTGAAATCAGTCGGTCGGGCAGAGTATCGGCAGGAACGGCGGCGTCGTCGAGACGCAGCCGGAGGTGCCGGGATTCTGGTGCCGACTGTTGCGGCCACTATTGGCGAAAGCCACGTAGGGGAAGCTTTCCTGGTAGGGGACATCGTTGCCGTTCACGCCATCGCCAATGCGGTTGTTGGGGAAGACGTTGAATGCCGGGTTGAGCACCCCGGTCACCACACGCGCCGCGATGTCGGTGGCGTCGTCCGAGAGTCGGCGGCCGTTGGGAAAACCGCCGAAATCGCCGGCCAGGACGCCGAGACGCTTGCGGATGGCCTTGGCCGTTGCCGGAATGCCGGTGTTGAGCCGCAGCAGGTCGGCGACGGGCCCGGCTTGTGCGGCCGTGCAGCCGGGGCAGATCGGTGCGCTATAGGTCACCAGCGGCAGCAGGTCGAGGCGCGGCGGGGTCGGAATGGCCACCACGCCACCGTAGGCGGCGTTGAGCACGCGGGCAAGCAGCGGATCGAGCAGGTAGCCCGCAAACTGGCTGTCGTTCTTGGGCTCGGACATGCTGAACTTGTCCTTGTCGCCAGTGCCGATCAGGAGTTCGTTGATCAGCGGATTACCCATGCGCTGGATCTGGACGAAATTGCTCGACAGCGAGGGCTTGCCGCCGGCAGTCGTCGGCTGTGCCTTGATGCGCGGGCGCGAGGTGGTGCCGTAAGTCCCGATCACCGCTTTGGCGTCCGTTGCCGGATGGACCTGGCCGTCGCTGGTGAGCAGCGTGGTCGGCAGTTCGACGACGATGCTGTTGACGTTGTAGCCGGCCACCGCATCGGGTGCGAAGTTGACCGTGTCGTCTGCATCCTGATCGTCGCTCAACACCGCCGGAATCCCTGTGGCAAAAGCGCCGGCGCGGAAGTTGAGGGTGTCGAAAGCGGCGCCGAGGTCGATGTAGAAGGGGTCGTCGACCGTGCCGGCGAAGACCCGGATGCCGCCGCCGAGATCATAAATACCCTGCGCGGCAAGGCTCGGATAATCGGGCATGGTCCGCGGTCCGACATTGGCGGGAACGGCGTAAAGCTTTCGACTGCCGCTGCTGAAGACGGTCTGCCAGACGCTGCCAACCTTTTTCTGGATGGTCACGGTATAGGTCTGACGCAGGCTCAGGCCGGCGGACCCCGGTCCGTCGAGGGCGGTGATCGCGGGTGGCACGATCGGCGTGCCGGGAGAAACCGGCGCCGGTGAATTGGCCGGTGTCGAAACGCCGCCACCGGCGCCGACGAAACTGGTAAACACGCCGGGTGCGCGGATTTCGCTCTGGAAGCGGAAAACGACCTTGACGTCTTCATCGCCATCGAAATTGTTATCGACCTTCATCTCGTATACGACCTCGGGATCGAAGGGATGGTAGTTCGGTCCATTGGCCGGTTCCAGCAACGGGTCGGTATTGAGAATCATGGTGACCTTGTTGGGATTGTCGTAGCTGACGAAGGCATACCAGTCGGTGATGTCCGCCTTGTGGTCCAGTGCGGTCAGCGGTGCCTCGCGGTGGCTGGCGGCGAACACCCCCGTGACCGGCAGGGCAAGGCACGCGGCTGCACACAGCAGGGTCAGCAGGGAACGGCGGTTTGATGCGGTAGAGGTCTTCATGTTCATTCTCCGGGATGGGGATGCGTCGATGTCGACAAGCGAGCCTGCGCGGCAGCCTCGGTACGATGGGGTACGCAGGGATGGCGGCGGCGGATGCGTTGTCCACCGATCAGTGCCAGCCCAAGCGAGAACAGCGCGCCCGCGCCGGGTTCGGAAACGGCGATCGGGAGCGCTGGGCTGGATACGGTCGCGAACCGGATTTGCGCCCCTGGCGAATGATCAACGATCAGCAGCGCGTCCTGGACGGGGACCGGGTCGCTCGAAAAGTCCAAACTGGTATGGACCAGGGTCAGGTTGCTCCCGGCGTCGAGCAGCAGCAGCGACAGGCGATCCGGCGCGCCGTTGCCCGAGAAACGGGTGGTGAAACTCAAATCGAAGGAAACCGTCGTCCCCAGGGTGAGGTCCTGCAAAAACTGGCCGAGGCCGAAGGCATCGGAGATCGTGAAGGGTGGGCCACCGGTACATCCGACGCTGCAATCGTCACCGCCGAGCGTCCCGTCGGTGACGATTGGACTGATGGTGACGGTATTGTTGCCCAGGTCGCCATCGCCATCGAGCAGAGCGAAATCCAGGCGCGCAGAGGTGCCGCTCAGCAATGTGGTATCCAGATTGACCAGCACGGCATGCGCGTTGTGGTGAATGCCACCGAGAATGAAAGCGCTGACCAGCGCGGCCAGAGTGGCCGCGAAGCGGGTGCGTGGTCGACGCTTGACCATCGCCTGGCGTTCGCCAGCGGCAGTCCGACTGTGATTCGGGTTGGGATGTATCATGGCTTGAACCTCCTGACTGGATCTAGGGAACCCGGATGGACCGATCAGGCCGTTGCTCCGATACCACGATCAATGGCCTGCTTCGTCCTCCGTCATATGGCCTGACTTGATACCGATCGTCTGCGACGCGGCAAACCCCCCAGGTACCAACAGATACGCAGGAAACCCGGCAGCGGATGCATGCCAGGCCAACGGTCATGACTTTTCCAGGCACCCCCGATCATGAAAGTCATGACCGTTTCCCTCTCCCCCGACCCATTTCCCGCGAGTGGAGAGGGGAGATTCGTGAGTCGCTGACGCGACTTGCACATTAAAATCCGGGGGGAATCGCGGTGACTGGCGGCCGCCGCGCTACTCGCTGCTCAGGGGCCGGTGATCAGTTCGATCAGTTCGGCGGCGCGGGTCGTGGCATCGCCCCTGCCCAGCGCCAACAGCGACTGCACGAAGCCCTGCTCGAACAGCAAATAACTCGCCAGGGTGCCGCCGCCGCCCTTGAGCATTCCGAGGGCGCCCAGGGCATCACGGATCGTCGTCGGCAGTTCGTCCGTGTATTGCAGCGCCAGCGCGTCGAGCGACTGCGTCGGCGCCATCGCCAGCACTTCGATGGCCTTGTAGCGCATCGCCGAAACCGCCTCCTGGGGCAGTTCGTTGATCGTTTTGGCGACGCGTCGGGTCTGCTCGACATCGGCCTGCAGCGTATCGTGAAAGACGCTCGCCATCACATGCCCGGCCATGCTGCCCAGGCTCGGGCCGCTTCCAGGCGTTCCCGGCGCAGCCGCCAGCCACGGGCGTTCAGGCTGCCCGACGCCGATCACCAGAATCTTCTGCGCACCGAGGTGCATCGCCGGCGACAGCGGCGTGATCTGCCGCATCGAGCCGTCGCCAAAGTATTCTTCCTGACCCTCGACGGTCAGTGACGTGGCCGGAAAGATGAACGGAATCGCGCTCGAGGCCATCAGGTGCGCGATCGTCAAGGGCTGGAACTCGGAGCGGCGGCCGGGACTGGTCCACGGTTGAAACGTCTCGCGGCTGGCCGTCTGACAGAAGGTCCAGTGGACCCCGCTGGTATAGCTCGACCCGGTCACCGCCAGCGCATCGATGGTTTTCGAGCGCAGGGCGCTTTCGATGTTGTCGAGCGGGATGCCCCGTCGCAGCATTTCCGCCAGGGGCGTGTTGTCGAGCAGCGCCCCCTTGGCCTGGACGTGCTGTGACAATCTCAGGGCCAGCGCAACACGGCTGAAGCGCAGCCAGCGCGAGGTGTTCAGGCGGTAGACGTCGGTCGACCGCAGCCGGCCCCAGAACATCGCCAGTTCTTCGAATGCCTGCAAGCCTGCGCGCGCGCGCGCGGCCAGAAAGGCGGCGTTGATCGCACCGGCCGAGGTGCCGACCAGAATCTGGAATGGAAACGACCGCGCGCCACCCGCATGCGACTGCAGCATGTCGGCCAATGCGCGCAGTACGCCGACCTGATAGGCCGTACGCGCGCCACCACCCATCAGCACCAGGGCCAGGGGCGGCCGTTCGTGTTGACGCATGCCGGCATGAATGATGGTCGCAAGGCTCATGGGGGTGCTCCGCAAGGGATCGGTGATCCGGGAAGAGCGTCGTATCTGTTCGAACGCTTTTCCGCGCCGCATCCGGTCTGCCGAACCGGACGCTCACCCGCCGTGCATCGATCAGACGGCGGATGAGCGTCGTGACGCTGCCAGGCGCTGCAGCGAACGCTCCGGATTTGCTTCTGCCCTTGCCTCATAAGCCTCGACGAACCGTGGGGTGCTGAAGATCGATGTCCGGGCCAAGCACCCCTTCAGGATCTCCCGGCATCCTGGCCCGAAACACGATGCCTGGAAGCCAAGCATACCCGACAACTTGCGGCTTCTGTTCCGTTCCGTAATGAGCTTCCCCCGAAATTTCGTTTTCCAAGGGAGACGCGGTGCGTATTGCTACCCGGGCGCGTCGAGCAGGCTGCGAACGCCTCGCCCATCCCGCTTGAGCACAGGCGCGTAGATCATCGTCTTCGCGGCATCCGCATGGCCCAGCCGTTCCTGCACCGTGCGAATATCGTATCCACTTTCCAGCAGGTGGGTGGCGAAGGAATGGCGAAGAGTGTGCGGAGTTGCCAGCTTGGCGATCCCCGCTGCCGTCACCGCCTTCTTCATCGCCCGTTGCAGCCGCTTCTCGTCGAGATGATGACGCTGCCGCTCCACGCCGCTACGAGGGTCGACCGAGTCACTGCCCGAGGCAAAAACCTATTGCCAGCCCCGGCTCGTATTCGCCGCAGGGTACTTGCGCTCCAGGGCATCCGGCAAGTCAACGGCCGCTTTGCCCCTCCGCAGATCGTCGTCGAAGACTTGCCTTCGCCGCAGCAGGTGAGCACGGAGATCCGCCACCAACGAATCCGGCAGCATCGTGACACGATCCTTGGCCCCCTTGCCCTCACGAATCAGAATCTCGCCCTGCTCGAAATCCAGATCCTGCACGCGCAAGCGGATCACCTCCATCAGGCGCATCCCTGTGCCGTAAAGCAGGCGGGGGAGCAAGCCATGGACCCCGTCCATCCGCTCCAGCACCCGCTGCACTTCGAGACGGGTCAGGACCACCGGCAAGCGCTGCGATGGCTTGGCTCGCACCACGTCATCGAGCCACGGAAGCTCGACGCCCAACACCTTGCGGTAAAGAAACAACAGCGCCGACAAGGCCTGGTTTTGCGTCGCCGAGGCCACCTGCTCGTCGACGGCAAGATGGGTCAGGAACGCCTCCACCTCAGTCGCGCCCATCTCACGGGGATGGCGCTTGTGGTGAAAGAGAATAAACCTCTTGACCCAGTGGACATATTGTGCTTCAGTGCGTATGCTGTAATGGCGCAAGCGGATCTGATCACGCACTTGGTCGAGAAGCTTGGGTTCGGAGGGGGAGTTTCCGGTTTTGGCAGGCGTGTTTTCCGGACCGGAAGGGGTGTCCCTCGGCGGTCCTGGGGTGTTTTCCGGTGTGTTTCCTGGTGTGTTCACGGGCAACAATTCGTTATGAATCTGTGCATTCTTCTCACGAGTTCGCAGTATACACATCAATGTGTCTCGGTATACACCTTGACCAATCTGGAACTACCCCTTGGGAACACCCCTCGCGAAAAAGTAGATTGCACCGAAATCGGTGTTCACTATACGTTGGGCGTCATAAACGAGTAGCCTATGCCTGTCAGCACATCTCGAATTCGCGCCCTGTGCCCTTGGTTGGTTGAGGCCCGCTTCGCTTGGCTCGCGCTCGGTGTAATTGCGGTCGCTTTGGCTGTGTCTCTTCGTCCTCATACCACCGAGCCAGTCATTCGCCTTACTGGCCTGGTTCTTCAAGTACTCGGCATTGGCACTGTGATCTGGGGCATTTCAGAAACCAGGGCGCTATTCGGCCATCCGTCATTTGCCGCGAAGGCTAAATCATGGTTCGGTCGCTTTCCTCTTCTCCGTAGAAATATAGTGCTCGCGGCCGCGGCAGGCCCTATTGGCCTCGCCACATGTAAGGCAAGGGCCTTTGCCACACATGGGCCGGGCCCAAACCCAACACTCGAATCCCGCGTCGACGCCCTTGAAAAGAACGTGGGTCTGATTCATGAGCGTATTAGTGGCACCGAGAGAGAAATGGATGAGGAGTTTCGGAAGGCTGGCGAAGCGTTGAAGAATGAAGAACAAACAAGACAGACTGAAGATGCTGCTATCCGAGAGAAGCTTGAAGCCACAGGCACTGGCGGCGTACACATCTCAGCCATTGGGGCCTCTTGGCTATTTGTTGGCGTCGTACTGAGCACAGCCGGCGTGGAGATCGCGGAGTTGCTGAAATGACGCCCAACCCCTCCGTCAACCGGGCCGCCTGCAAGCTGCGCTTGCAGGTTCGCTCCGGCCTTCGGCCTCCGCCGGCCGGTTACGTCGAACGTTAGACCCCAAAGTACTGCTCCCAAGGAGAAGCACTATGACCAAGTACATGGCTCCGGCACTCGCGTTATTGGTAGCGCTTTCCGGATGCGCCAACTTAACCGGCGACACTGGCTCCAACGATCGAGGGCTCGATGGAATCCCTTGTGTAGGAACTGTCGTCAGCACTGCCGAGGGTTTAGCCGAATCCACCAATTCATCCCTCTTGGGCAAGGCCCAGATGCCCACTGGCAAAGGCGGAGTGTGTTCGGCCAAAGTCTTCGCTGCAACGGCGCCGGTTGTTCTCTACCGCGTGTTTGACGCGAGCAAGCCGTATACCAAGTTCGGTGTTTGGTGGTCATTGAAGCGCCCAGGAAACTCGAAAGTGGACTACCGGTCGGAAAACGCAATCTGCCCTGAGTGGAGCAACCTCGACCGCTTGACACATTGCGAGATCAGGCCTGGAACTCAAGTTGTACTAGGAACAACGCAAAGCGCGATATGCGCAGACGGTTCGCTGTTCGCCAAGACCGCAGCGATCCAGGTCTTTGTCCCCAACGACGGCAGAGATGGAATTATTCACGTTGGAGCATGCGCCGAAGATTCAAGCTGGCCGTGACGAGCGCTGGGAAATGACGCATCACTCGAATTTGAGGCCTTACCGGCGCATCAACCGGGTAAGCGTTTAGCCCCCC
>NZ_JDST02000048.1:0-27979 GCF_000584975.1 Candidatus Accumulibacter cognatus
AAACAAACGGGGCCACCTCTATATTCGCCGCTCGCCAGAAACGCCTCTTGGAGGATTGCGGCATCGCGAACGAAGGCAAAGCCGCTGTCGTAGGGAACATTCAACCACTTGTGTGCATCCGAGGCTACCGAATCTGCACGCTCGATTCCGAGGCTCAGGTGTGCGAAGCGGGGAGATGTGCCGGCGAACAGCCCGAAGGCTCCGTCCACATGCAGCCATGCGCCGCCTGGGTGGGCATCACGCAGATCGGCGAGCGCAGTAAGGTTGTCGAAGTGGCCGGAATTCACCTCGCCGGCGTTGCCAATAATGATCACCGGCCCATTGATCTCTCCGAGCAGCTCGGCCAGCGCGGCAATGTTCACCGATCCGCCCGGTGCGGATGCCTTGCGCACCTGGTTACGACCAAAGCCGAGTGTACCTTGGCATTTGCGGGCGCTGAGGTGGATCTCTGTGCTCGAAACGACATGAATCGCGGATGACCCGCCAGACCATCGCCCGACGCGTCGAAGCCGAGGCGTCGTCCGGCCCATTGCCGCGTAGCGATCAGACCGACGAGGTTGGCCATGGTCGCGCCGCTGGTCATTGCGCCGGACCATTCCGTGGGCAGTCCGAAGAGATCCTTGAGCCAGCGCAGAACGACGAGTTCGGTCTGCGCCGCCGCGGGGCTGCTGGCCCATAGTCCAGCGTTCTGGTCGATGGCCGAGGCCAGCCAGTCCCCGGCAAGCGCAGCGGGCGTGACACCGCCGTTCACGAAACCGAAAAAGCGAGGGCCCGGCGACGCGGTGATGCCGCGCTCGGCACGCGTATACCATTCATCAAGTACGGCGGCGGGATCGCTCCCGGTTTCGGGAAGCGGTTCGTCCAGTGCCGTCGCCATCTCTTCCAGTGATGGAACATGACTGACCAAGCGCTCCGGCAGCGATGCCAGGAAAGAACTCGCCAGCGCGTGCGCTCGGCCGATAGCCCGTAGTACGGTCACGGCAGCGGTCGTCGATTCGATTCCTTTGTGCATACGTCAGCTACCTGGGTTCTGAAATGGGTGGGCAGACAAGCGATGGTAGTACGGCAGCAGGAGATCGGCTTCAGCGCGACTCCTTGATCATCCGGCCGAAGCTCGGCTGCACCGGCCGGGCATTGTGCCGGTACAGCCGGGTGAAAATCGCGAACTGCTCAGGCGAGATCTGTTGCGCCTGCCTGAGCACCAGCCAGAGCACCCCTTCGGAGCACGGCGGCGTCGTCAGCGAGCCCATATAGGTATAGTAGCTCCGGTCCTGGGGCAGTAACTGCGCGACGTCGATGTCCGGTCCGGTTGAACTGACGTATTCGTTCTTCTCCAGCGGTAGATTGTTCCATACGGCCTGGATCAGCGGATTTTCCATGCCCTTCTCGAGCAGCACAGCGAGGACAGCAAGCTTGCCTTCCTCCGACTTGTGTACTAGATGTGCGACCATGTCGAAGGATTTCCCGTTGACACGCTCCTCGGAGGGTCGGTGAAAGTGAAACTGGATCAGGTCGTAGGTCTTGCCATGCAGGCGGATGCTGTTGCCGCTCACCTCGACCTGGATGGTGTGGCCATTGTCGACGACGCGGAACGGTGACTGTCGATAGTTGAATTCAATTGCTTCGAGGTCAACGCGGAAACCGTCGCGAATATCGATTGGCGATTGCCGCTTGCCGGTGTCGCAGGTGGCAAATTCCGGTCTCAGTTTGCCCCAGTTCTCGGGTCCGCCCTCACCCTCGTAAGCCCAGTGAACATGCGCATGAGCGTAGGGGGTGAGGGGGTGTTGATCGCTGGCCGCCGGTCGTGATTTTGCTGCGCGGTGAGGCTCTGGCGCAGCAACAGCAAGCATCGCCGGGGCAGCGACCGCGACGCGCGCAAGTGGTTTGGCTCCCGTTGGCGGTTTGACCTCGGGTACCATCCTTTCGGCCGCCAGGGTTTGCAGATTGGCGCGTCGGACTTCCTTTTGAATCAGTGCCTCGTTGGCTTTGCGCAGTTCGCCGCTGGCCTCGTTGACCCTGTCGGCGGTTCGGCTGGCAGCCAGGGTAGTTTCAGGCCCCGGTTTCGGTCGGCAGACTTCCCGCAGCAGCTTGTCGTCGAGCATGCCCGAACGAACCGGCATCTCGAGTTGTCCCTTGACATCTTCTTCCCGGAGCAGTTCGCCTTCGTCCTTGAAATAGCTGCGTTTCAGCGTACTGTAGCTACGCGAGCTACAGTCGTAGCGGCTGAGGGCTTGTACAATCCGGTACGACGAAGAGGTTTTGGGATCGATGATCGGTTTTTCGAGAACGATTCGCCCCAGGGCTACGGTCTTTCCGGTTTCATCCTTGCGGATACTGCCGCGGTCGATCTCGACGCGTTTACCGGGCTCGGCGGAAATCGCCTGCCAAGCCGCCGACGAAATCGCCGGCATGCAGAGTACGAGACCGATGGCAAGAAACCTGATGTTTGGATGCATGAAGGAACCTCCCGTCGTTCGCTCTGATCATTCTCTGGTTCACGGAAAATCGTCGCGAAACTTGAGGCGGGAACTTGAGGCAGGAATGGCCTGGGCGACAGCACACGCTGGCCTGCCCATAAAAAAACCCTGGCGGGCTTTCTGCACCGCCAGGGTTATGCTGTGGAACCAGAGATGGCTTAGTGGCTGGCGCCGGAAGCGCCGAAACCCGTTTGTGCGCGCACGTACTGGTCTTCGAATGCCTCTTTCTCCAGTTTGGAGCGCGGGCCGGTGTCACTCTTCGAGAAGATGTACGCGAAGATGAACGCGATCGGCATCGCGAACAGCGCCGGCTGCGTGTAGGGGAACAAGGCGGCCTTGTTGCCCAGTACGTCAACCCACACCGACTTCGAGAAGAGAACGAAGAGGACTGCAGAGGTGACGCCACCGTAGCCGCCCCACAGGGCTCCACGCGTCGTCAGGCCTTTCCAGTACATCGACAGAATCAGCACCGGGAAATTGGCCGCGGCAGCCACACCGAAGGCCAGGCCGACCATGAAGGCGATGTTCATCTTCTCGAACGCGATGCCGAGAACGATGGCCAGCATGCCGAGTCCGATGGTGGCGTAGCGGGACATCCGGATTTCCTCTTTCTCGGCCGCCTGCCCTTTGCGGATCACGCGTGCATAGATGTCATGCGAAATCGCCGAGGCCCCGGCGAGTGCCAGACCGGAAACGACCGCCAGGATGGTCGCGAAGGCCACTGCCGCCAGGAAGCCGAGCAGCATGTTGCCGCCGACGGCCTTGGCCAGGTGCATGGCGACCATGTTGCCGCCGCCGATCAGCTTGCCGCCGACGGTGCCACCCTCGAAGAACTCCGGGTTCTGTCCGACGATGAGGATCGCGCACAGACCCATCAGGAAGATGACGTTGAAGAAGAAGCCGACGAAGCCGGACGCATAGAGCACCGATTTCCGGGCTTCCTTGGCGTTGCCGACGGTGAAGAAGCGCATCAGGATGTGCGGCAGACCGGCGGTGCCGAACATCAGGCCGAGACCGAGCGAGATGGCGGTGACCGGATCGGCCAGAAGGCTGCCAGGGGCCATCAGCTTGGGTCCGAGCTTATGGACGGCTTCGGCTTTCTGCAGCAGGTCGGTGAGCGAAAAACCAAACTGGATGTAGGCCAGCAGCAGCGTCAGCGTACCGCCGAAGAGCAGCATGCAGGCCTTGATGATCTGCACCCAGGTCGTCGCCACCATGCCGCCAAGGGTGACGTAGACCATCATCAGGATGCCGACGACGAAGATCGCGATGTTGTAGTCGAGACCGAACAACAGTCGGATCAACTGCCCGGCACCGACCATCTGGGCGATCAGGTAGAAGACCACCACCACCAGTGAAGAGATCGCCGCCATGGTGCGTACCTTGCCTTGGTCGAGGCGGTACGAGGTGATGTCGGCGAAGGTGAAACGTCCCAGGTTGCGCAGCCGCTCAGCCATCAGGAAGAGGATGATCGGCCATCCGGCGAAGAACGCCAGCATGTAGATGTAGGCGTCGTAGCCCTGGGTGTAGGCCATCGCCGTCAGACCGAGCAGCGTCGCCGCCGACATGTAGTCGCCGGCAATCGCCAGGCCGTTCTGGAAACCGGTGATGCCACCACCGGCGGTGTAGAAGTCGGCGGTGGTCTTGGTGCGGCTGGCCGCCCAGTAGGTGATCCCCATGGTCATTGCCACGAAGATCAGGAACATGATGATCGCGTGCCAGTTGGTCGCCTGCTTGGCCCCACCTGCGTCTACGGCCGGGCCGGCAACCGCCAGACCGGAGAGGATGAGCAGGGAAAGTGCTGGGATCAGTCGTTGCATCATGGCTTCTCCTTCTGGGCTTCCTTGATCATTTCGGAAGTCAGATCATCAAACTCGCCGTTGGCACGTCGAACATACACGAAAGTCAGCAGCCAGAAAAAGACGAACAGGCAAAGTTCGATGGTATAACCGATCGGCCACATCGATCCCTCGGCAATCTTCTGACCCAGCAACCCTGGGTTGAAGGCGACCAGCATGAAGAATCCGTAAAAAAGGATCAGCACGATGGCCGATAGGGTCCACGCGAAGCGTCCCCGCTCGCTAACCAGTTTGTGGAATTTGGGATTGACCCGCATTCGCTCGTAAATAACACTACTCATGTCATCCTCCGATGTCGTTTTGTTGAAGCGGTTTTGCCGCAGTTTCTGCAGCGTATTGACCAGGTGTTGACAAGTCCTTCCCCTCGCCGCGCCGAATACTAACCCAGATCAATGGCCTGTTCAATTCCGTCGTTCTAGAAGTTTTGACGCCACTGGCCGGGGATGGCGTCGTTACTGGTGGGCCAGCGCTCCCGTCACTCAAGTCGGTGCGGCGTCTGGATGAGCGTCCTGGAGCCTGATGTCATTGAGTCGGAGTGATGCGGCGTTGCACAATGATTATTGGTGAAAAAGGACTAGAATTGCCAGCATAACGACAAGGGCTTGGCCGTCAGCGTTTTGATGGTCAGCGCACCGGAGGAGACGAGATGCCGGACATGGCCTCTTCGCAAGCGCTGGATACCTTTCCACGCTTGCTGATTCAGCATGCGCAAGTGCGTGGCGGCAAGCCGGCGATGCGCGAGAAGGATCTGGGGATCTGGCAGTGCTGGACCTGGAACGATGTGGCCGAAGAGGTTCGCGCACTCGCCTGTGGTCTCGCCGAAATGGGTTTTCGACGTGGCGAGAATCTGGCTATCGTCGGCGAAAACCGGCCGCGTATGTACATGATGATGACCGCCGTGCAATGTCTTGGCGGCGTGCCCGTGCCGCTCTACCAGGACGCAGTTGCCAGCGAAATGCTGTTCACCCTGCTCGATGCGGAAATCCGTTTTGTCTTCGTCGAGAATCAGGAGCAGGTCGACAAGTTGCTCGAAATCCAGGATCAACTGCCGCAACTCGAGCATGTGCTTTTCGACGATCCGCGCGGAATGCGTCACTATACGCAGCCTTTCATCCACAACATCCGCGAGTTGATGGCGATGGGACGGATCCACAATCGCAATCACCCGGCTCTGCTGAGCATCGAGATCGACGCGGGTCACCCCGATGATGTAAGCGTCATGCTGTACACTTCGGGGACGACGGGCAAACCCAAGGGGGTGTGTCTGACCCACTATGCCTTCATCAGCGCGGCACGAGGGGGGGCGGATTTCGACCGTCTGACCGCTGATGAGGACATCCTTTCGTATCTGCCGATGGCCTGGGTTGGCGACCACCTGTTTTCATTTGCACAGGCGATGGTCACTGGTTTCACGATCAACTGTCCGGAGTCAGCCGAAACGGTGATGACCGACCTGCGCGAGATCGGGCCCAGCTACTACTTCGCGCCCCCCCGCGTCTTCGAGAACCTGCTGACGCAGGTGATGATCCGCATGGAGGACGCAAGCGTCATCAAGCAGAAAATGTTTCACTACTTCATGGCGGTCGCCCGGCGCAGCGGTGCCCAGATTCTCGACGGCCAGCCGGTCTCCTTTGCCGACCGGCTGCTCTACGCCTTGGGCAAGGTTTTCGTCTTCGGGCCGCTGAAGAATGTTCTCGGCATGAGCCGTATCCGTGTTGCCTATACCGCCGGGGCAGCGATCGGCCCCGACCTGTTCCGTTTCTATCGATCAATCGGCATCAATCTGAAGCAGCTCTATGGTCAGACCGAAACCTGCGCTTATGTCTGCCTGCAGCCCGATGGCCAGATCAAGTTTGACAGCGTCGGCAAGCCGGCGCCAGGCGTCGAAGTCAGGATCGCCGATAACGGCGAGATCCTGGTCAAGGGTCCGATGCTGCTCAAGGAGTATTACAAGCGGCCGGATGCGACAGCCGAAGCGATCAACGCCGACGGTTATTTCATGACCGGTGACGCGGGAATTTTCGATGACGATGGTCATCTCAAGATCATCGATCGCGCCAAGGATGTTGGCAAACTGGCGAACGGTGCGATGTATGCACCCAATTACATCGAAAACAAGTTGAAGTTCTTCCCATATATCAAGGAAGCCGTGGTCTTCGGTGATCACCGCGAAATGGTCTGCGCGTTCATCAACATCGACATCGGCGCGGTTGGCAACTGGGCGGAGCGGCGTGGCCTCGCTTATTCAGGCTATACCGACTTGGCGGCCAAGCCAGAGGTCTATGGGCTGATCCAGGAATGCATCGAGCAAGTCAATGGCGAACTGGTGGGGGAGGGCGCCTTGGCCGATTCGCAGATTCATCGTTTCTTGATCCTGCACAAGGAACTCGATCCCGATGATGATGAATTGACTCGCACGCGCAAGGTGCGCCGCAACTTCGTCGCCGAGAAATATGCAGTTCTGATCGAAGCGCTGTACAACGGCAGAGAACGTCAATTCATCGAAACCGCGGTGAAGTTCGAGGACGGGCGGCAAGGCAGGGTGGCTGCCGATCTCGTCATCCGCGATCCGAAGACTTTTGCAGTTGCCGGGAGGGTCGGCTGATGAGTCGGCAAAGCGGAGAAATCATTCTCGATCTGAAAAACGTCTCCCTCTCCTTCGGTGGGGTCAAGGCGCTGACCGACATCTCGTTCGACGTTCGCGAACACGAGATCAGGGCGATCATCGGCCCGAATGGTGCAGGCAAGAGTTCGATGCTGAACGTGATCAATGGGGTCTACCGCCCACAGAAAGGGGAGATCATCCTGCGTGGCCAGCACTTCAACCGCATGAACCCCTACAAGGCAGCCAGGGCGGGTATCTCACGTACCTTTCAGAACATCGCCCTGTTCAAGGGCATGAGCGTGATCGACAATCTGATGACCGGACGTAATCTGAAGATCCGCAGCAACCTGATCCAGCAGGCGATCTGGTGGGGAGCGGCGCGGCGCGAGGAACTCCTGCACCGGGCCAAGGTTGAGGAAGTGATCGATTTCCTGGAAATTCAGCATATTCGCAAAACGCCGGTTGGTCGCCTGCCCTATGGGCTGCAAAAGCGTGTCGACCTTGGCCGGGCACTGGCCATGGAACCGAGCATCCTTCTGCTTGACGAGCCGATGGCCGGAATGAACGTCGAAGAGAAACAGGACATGTGTCGGTTCATTCTCGACGTCAATGATCAGTTCGGCACGACGATTGTGTTGATCGAACATGACATGGCGGTGGTGATGGACATTTCCGACCGGGTGGTGGTTCTCGATTACGGCAGGAAGATCGGCGATGGGGATCCCGACGCGGTTAGGGCCAATCCGGAAGTCATCAGCGCCTACCTTGGCGCCAGCCACTGAGGGGAGCATCGGATGGGTTTCTTTCTCGAAACACTGATTGGTGGACTGATGGCCGGCATGTTGTACTCGCTGGTCGCGCTGGGTTTCGTGCTGATCTTCAAGGCTTCGGGGGTGTTCAACTTCGCACAGGGTGCGATGGTGCTGTTCGCGGCCCTGGCGATGGCACGTTTTTCGGCGTGGCTTCCGGATCACCTGGGCATCGACAGCGCATGGCTGGCAAATACGATCGCCTTTTTCCTGGCCGGCGCGCTGATGTTCGTCGTCGCCTGGCTGATCGAGCGTCTGGTTCTGCGTCACCTGGTGAATCAGGAGGGCGCAACCCTGCTGATGGCGACCCTGGGCATCGCTTACGTCCTTGAAGGCGTCGGCACAAGCGTTTTCGGTGCCGACGTCTACAAGATCGACGTCGGCATGCCCAAGGAGCCGGTGATGATCCTCGAAGGGACCTTTGAAGGCGGCCTGCTGATCAACAAGGAGGATTTCGTCGCCGCCTTGATCGCGGCCGTGCTGGTTGGCCTGCTGGCGCTGTTTTTCCAGAAGACCGCCACCGGGCGGGCCTTGCGGGCGGTTGCCGACGATCACCAGGCAGCTCAGTCGATCGGTATCCCGCTGAATCGTATCTGGGTGATCGTCTGGTGCGTCGCTGGCTTGGTGGCGCTGGTTGCCGGGGTGATCTGGGGCTCCAAGCTGGGCGTACAGTTTTCTCTGGCGACGGTGGCGCTGCGTGGTTTGCCGGTGGTCATTCTTGGCGGTCTGACCTCGATTCCCGGCGCGATCATCGGCGGACTGATCATTGGTGTTGGCGAGAAGGTCTCGGAGGTCTACCTCGGACCGATGATTGGCGGCGGCATCGAAATCTGGTTTGCCTACCAACTGGCTTTGCTCTTCCTGCTATTCAGACCACAAGGCCTGTTCGGTGAAAAGATCATCGACCGCGTCTAAGGGTCATGACGTTTCCCTGTAGCCCCGATCATGACAGTCATGACCGTTTCCCTTCCCACAGCGAAGGGGAAGATTCGTGAGTCGCTGACGCGACTTTTACATTAAGCGGAGATTAGGCAGATGCTGTACAGAGAAAATGGTCAGTTCAAGACCTCCTACGCCGCCGATCAGCAAATTTTTCCGATTGCACAAGATCGTTGGGCAATTCTCGGTCTTCTGGTGGTGGCCTTCATCGGGGTCCCGTTGCTGGTCGACGAATACCTGTTGCGCGCAATCCTGATTCCCTTCCTGGTCCTGTCGCTGGCAGCACTCGGGGTCAACATTCTGGTCGGTTTCTGCGGGCAGATCACGCTGGGTGCCGGGGCCTTCATGGCGGTAGGGGCTTACGCAGCCTACAATTTCCATATTCGTATCGAGGGCCTGCCACTACTGGTTTCCTTGCTGCTGGGTGGCGTCACCGCTGCCGTTGTGGGCATGTTTTTTGGCATCCCGAGTCTGCGCGTTCGCGGACTCTATCTCGCGGTCGCCACCTTGGCGGCACAGTTCTTCACCGACTGGGTCTTTCTGCGGGTTCCCTGGTTTACCGACAATGCGTCTTCCGGCTCTGTTTCTGTCTCCAATCTTCAGATCATGGGCTGGCAGATTGACACTCCAGTCAACAAATACCTATTTTGCCTGATGTTCCTGACGGTGTTCGCATTGCTGGCGAAAAACATGACGCGCTGTGCCATCGGCCGGCAGTGGATGGCGATTCGCGACATGGACGTTGCCGCCGAAGTGATCGGTATCCGGCCGCTGTTTGCCAAGCTCTCGGCTTTTGCAGTCAGTTCCTTTTTTGTGGGTACGGCCGGCGCCCTGTGGGGCTTCATCCATCTGGCCTCATGGGAGCCTGCTGCCTTCTCGGTCGATCGATCGTTCCAGTTGCTGTTCATGGTCATCATTGGCGGCCTGGGTTCGATCATGGGTAGTTTCTTCGGGGCGGCCTTCATCGTCATCTTGCCGATCGCTCTGAATCAGTTCCTACCAGCTTTCGGAGCGTTGTTCGGGATCAGCATTTCCACTGCCGGAGTTTCACACGCAGAGTTGATCCTCTTTGGCGGATTGATCATTTTCTTCCTGATCAAGGAGCCGCATGGCATCGCTCGCCTGTGGTCTACCGGCAAGGAAAAACTTCGGCTCTGGCCATTTCCACACTGAGGGGTGGCCGGGCGGGTTTCGCTGTTTCTGGAGAGTTTGTACAGACGTATCACTGATCACTGCAATGACAACAAGAGGAGACACTGATGAAACTAAGCAAGCTTGCACTGACGATTTCCGCAAGCGCCGTCGTTCTGTCGTCGCTGCTGACCGCACCGACGGTCCTGGCGCAAGTCAAGGAGCAGTTCTTCCCGGTCCTGGTCTATCGCACCGGCGCTTATGCCACCAACGGTAGTCAATGGGCCAATGGTTACGTTGACTACCTGAAGCTGATAAATGCCAGGGGGGGAATTAATGGGGTCAAGATCAGTTTCGAGGAATGCGAGACGGCTTACGCCACCGATCGAGGCGTCGAATGCTACGAGCGTTTAAAAGGCAAAAACGGTGGTGCGACCTTGTTCCAGCCATTGTCGACCGGGATCACCTTTGCCCTGACCGAGAAAGCGCCGGTCGACAAGATCCCGTTGATTACCGCCGGCTACGGTCGCAGCGAATCACAGAACGGGGCCGTGTTTACCTGGAACTTCCCTTTGCTGGGGACTTACTGGGTCGGTGCCGAGGTGGCCATCCAGCATATCGCCAAGAAGGAAGGGGGTGTCGCCAAACTGAAGGGCAAGAAGATCGCGCTGGTCTACCACGACAGCCCGTACGGCAAGGAGCCGATCCCGGTCCTGCAGGAACTGGGCAAGGCCTATGGTTTTGAAGTGCAGTTGCTGCCGGTGGCACACCCCGGTGTCGAGCAGAAGGCCACTTGGCTGCAGATCCGGCAGCAAAAGCCGGACTACCTGCTGCTTTGGGGTTGGGGGGTGATGAACTCGACCGCATTGCGCGAAGCGCAGGCCACCGGTTATCAGCGTGACAAGATGATGGGCATCTGGTGGGCGGGCGCCGAACCCGACGTCAAGGATGTCGCTGAAGGAGCCAAAGGATACAGTGCGCTGACGCTGCAGCATGGTGCCGAGCCCAATTCGAAGGTCGTCAAGGACATGCTTGATCTGGTATATGCCAAGGGGCAGGGCGCCGGGCCGAAAAACGAGGTCGGGCAGGTCCTCTATATGCGTGGCCTGCTATCGGCGATGCTCGGTGTTGAAGGCGTCCGCAAGGCCCAGGAACGTTATGGCAAGGGCAAGGTGATGACCGGCGAGCAGGTGCGATGGGGCCTTGAAAACCTCAGCCTCGACCAGAAGACCCTTGACGCCATGGGCTTCGCCGGCGTGATGCGACCGGTGCAGACTTCCTGCCTCGACCACATGGGATCGTCGTGGGTGCGTGTTCATACCTGGAATGGCAGCAAGTGGGAATTCAACTCCGACTGGTACCAGGCCGACGAGAAGGTTCTGCGTCCGATGGTGATGCTGGCCTCGGGCAAGTACGCCGAAGAAAAGAAGCTGAAGCCGCGCACCCCTGAAGAGTGCAAGTTATAGATTGCCGAAAACTCACAGTCAGGACGAGCCCTTTATCCGCTCTCCAGCTTGCTGGAGAGCGGTGTCCCAATGGTGATGGCCAAGACCGCCATCACGCATGATGAAAGTCATGATGCCATGAGCGACGCCAACAATATCCTGCTTCGTGTCAATAGCATCGAGGTGATCTACAATCACGTGATTCTGGTTCTCAAGGGGGTTTCATTCAGCGTTCCCGAGGGAGGAATCGTCGCTCTGCTCGGGGGCAATGGGGCCGGCAAAACGACGACCCTGCGGGCGGTGAGCAATCTGCTGCACGGTGAGCGCGGGGAAGTGACCAAAGGCACGATCGACTTGCGCGGCGAACGTATCGAGGCACTGTCCCCGTCGCAACTGGTCCGGCGCGGTGTGATCCAGGTGATGGAAGGACGACACTGTTTCGCCCACCTGAGCATCGAGGAAAACCTGTTGACCGGCGCCTACACGCGTAGCGACGGCAAAACCGCGATTGCCGAAACGCTCGACAAGGTCTACGCTTATTTCCCTCGCCTCAAGACCCGCCGCAGCAGCCAGGCGGCCTACACTTCGGGCGGTGAGCAACAGATGTGCGCGATCGGAAGGGCGTTGATGGCCAATCCGCGCATGGTACTGCTCGACGAACCGTCGATGGGTCTGGCGCCGCAGATCGTCGACGAGGTATTTACCATCGTCAAGGATCTGAACCAGAAGGAAGGCGTGACTTTCCTGCTTGCGGAGCAGAACACCAATATGG
This sequence comes from Candidatus Accumulibacter cognatus, assembly GCF_000584975.1. NCBI lineage: Bacteria > Pseudomonadati > Pseudomonadota > Betaproteobacteria > Candidatus Accumulibacter > Candidatus Accumulibacter cognatus. The sequence goes on from NZ_JDST02000048.1 coordinate 12,038, forward strand.
CGCTGCGCTATGCCGACTTCGGGTATATTCTGGAAAACGGCCGGGTGGTGATGGAGGGGGTTGCCAGCGATCTGGCCGCCAACGAAGATGTCAAGGAGTTCTACCTGGGACTGTCATCGGTCGGGCGAAAGAGTTTTCGCGATGTAAAGCATTATCGTCGCCGCAAGCGCTGGCTATCGTGAGTGAGTTGCACGTTTGTTCTGCCTCAGATGTTTTCGCCGGTACTGAACCATGTGGCTCGAATGGAACCTCTTGGAACTCGAGTTGATCTCTAGCCCTAAAAATGTTCCCGCCAATGACGACAAGCTGAACATTTCGCCAATGTCGCTGATGGGCGCTGCCATCACGGCGTGGCTGCTTGTCGTTCCGGCGCGTGCCGACCATGCGGTGGGAGCCGCATCCGGCCTGCAAATCGGCGATTGCGTCATCTTTCGCGAGGGTGGGGCAGGCTGGCTGTTGAAGACACCGACCTACTGGTTCAAGGGCCTGGTGGTGGATCTGTCCCGCGAAAGGCGGATCGCGAACCTTTGCCCACACATCGGCAAGCAGGCATCCGCCTATACGCAGGCTGACCAATTACGCCTGGCGGCTGCAATGCCTTGCGTGGACAAGGAGTCAGAGGTTCAGGAAGTCCCCGTGCTGCGCCTGCGAGTGGCCGTTGAGGCATGGGAAACGCCCTGGTCGCCGCAGCACGGCGGCATCGGATGGCTGTATCGCGGACAGTTTCTCGACCAGAAGTTGTACAAAGGGGGGGTACTGGACATCGATGCCACCTGGCTGGCGCCCTGCGAGACGGACACATGAGCGGCGGTCCGTTAAGCGGTGTGCGCGTTCTCGACCTGACGCGCCTGCTGCCCGGTCCGGTGGCTACCCTGCATCTGGCAGATCTGGGCGCCGACGTGATCAAGATCGAGGATCATGGCGCCGGTGACTACGCACGTATCCTCGGCGATGGCCCGGACGGTGTCAGCGTCTTCTACCGTAGCGTCAATCGCAACAAGCGTGGCCTGCGCCTTGACCTCAAGCACTCGCAAGGGCGTGCGGTATTTCTGCGCCTGGCGCAGGCGGCCGATATTGTCGTCGAGAGCTTCCGGCCGGGTGTCAGCGACAAGCTCGGGATTGGCTATCAGGCGTTATCGGCGGTCAATCCGAGGATCGTGTATTGCGCGATCACCGGTTACGGCCAGACCGGGCCACTGGCGATGGCCGCCGGCCATGATCTCAACTACATCGGGTTTGCCGGCGTTCTCGATCAGATCGGCGTGGCCGGCGGCCAGCCGGCGATTCCCAATCTCCAGATCGGTGATCTGCTGGGTGGCGCGATGACTGCGGTGATGGGCATCCTTGCCGCTCTGTTCGATGCGCAGCGTAGCGGGCGGGGACGCCTGGTCGACGTGGCGATGAGCGAAGCGGTTCTGGCGCACAACCTCTTCCCGTTTTTTGCGCTGCAGACCGAAGGGGGGGTGCCGCAGCGCGGCGCCGATTTGTTGACGGGTGGTGACGCCGGTTATGGGGTCTATGCGACCGCCGACGGGCGCTACATGGCGGTTGCACCATTGGAAAAGAAGTTCTGGGATCTTTTCTGTGATGCCCTGGCACATCCCGAATGGAAGTCGAAGCATGGGCTGCGCGGTGCGGCAGCAGCAGCGCTGCGTCGTGAACTTCAAGAACTCTTTGTCGGTCGGAATCAGTCTGAATGGCAGGATTTCTTTGCCGGCATCGATTGCTGTGTCACGCCCGTACTCAGCGTTGCCGAGGCTCTCGAACATCCGCACTTCGTTGCCCGGCGCATGGCCGTGCAGGCGGATGGTGTGACTCAGTTCGCTCCGCCGCTGAAACTCTCCGGCTGGGTCTTCGCAGTCGAACGCGCAGCACCATCGCCAGGCGAGCATGGCACAGAGGTGCTGCGCGAGTCAGGTTTCAGTGCAGACGAGATCCGCGAACTGCAGGAAGCTTCGATCATCTGAAGAAGCCGGGTCGCGCCAACGGCAGTCCGGGAGTTGCCGGTTGCACTACGCTTTCGGGGGGTCTTCGCGAGCCTGGCTGACTTGTGCTGCAGTGGCGGCGGCCTTCTGCATCTGTTCCTGCATCTGCTGCAGCATGGTCAGTGGCCACAGCGCTGCCTGCCTGAGTGCTTCATTGCCGCTGCCGGCAACCTGAGTGCCGGTTTGGCCGGCATCGCCGCCAGCAGCGTTGGCGGTATAACTGCTAGCCATCTGGCCCATCGCCCGCACCGCATTGAGGGTGACGCATTGCATCTCGAGGCCCTGGATCGTCATCTGCAGCATCGACAGATTCATCTTCAACCAGCTCTCGACAGCCTTGAGATCCTTGATCTTTTGTTCAATCTCTTCAATGTTGAGGGTAGGGGTGACTAGGTTGGGCAGTGAAAATCCCATGCCGCCCCACATTTTTTTGGCGAAGCTCAAAGGATCAGTGACGGAATCGAGATTGGGCATGATGGTGCTCCGGTTGTGGTGAGGATAGTCCATCTTAGCAAAGTTTTATGATTTGCGGCGGGCAGCGCTGCCGACGCCCACAGGCTAGTCTGGGCAGCACGTGCCGATCATTCAGATTTGGTAACAGTAGAGCCGTCGTGCGTCATCGATTTCAATGACGCGCGTGGCGACCACTCCCGGTACGGCAAAACTGTTGCTGACGAACAGGCTTCCCGGGGGCATCTCACTTTGTACCTTTTCCCACAATGCCGCCATCGGAGCCGGCGACAGGAAGGCATACACCACGTTGTGACCTGAGAGGCTGGTTTGCCAGAGGTCGCCCCAGCGCCAGTGGCAATTGGCAAGGCCGGCGCTGCGCAAGCGACCAATGAGCCAGGTCGCTGGTGCGTTTTCGACGCCGCAGAAATGTGCTTCAGGTCGCTTCCGGGCGAGCGGAATCAGGATACTGCCGATGCCTGCGCCGAGGTCGAGAAAACGCAGTTCGTGCAGATCGGCGGTAAGTTCGGCGATGGCTGCCGCGGTTGGGCCGTTGGAGAAATAGAGCGGGACCCGGCCAGTCAATGCACCGCGATAAACGACCAGCAGCAGAAAGAACAAGAGCAGGAACCAGCCGGGGTCGATCGCCAACCTGGAAACGCTCCAGGCCAGCGGCGCGAAGAATGCATGCATCAGGCGCCACCACCAGGGCTGGCGGCTGAGGGTGGCGAACAGCGCAGCGACACCGCCGATGGCGAAAGCCGTCTGTGGCCAGGGCAGATCTTCGTTACGGATAGCGTAGTAAGGCCAGGCCAGAGAAAGAACGGCTAGCGCTGCGGCGAGTTGCAGTGCCAGTTGGCGAATCTGCGAGTCGGGCATCGCTGGCACGGATACGACAGGTTCAGGCGAGGATGACGGCAATGGCTTGCTCCTGGAGAACTGCGAACCAGATGGTAAGGAAGGTACGCCTGTACTTGATGTGATCGTCGTGTTGGCGATTCGAGAATCTTTCCTCACTCGCAAGAGGGAGGGGGTCGGAGGGATGAAATGGGGGGAATTCACGGCGCTTGCTCGGCGTCCATCGAGCAATTCCGGCGTCCAGGCCGGAATACGCCCTGCCTCAGTCGCGCGAGCCGGCAGTCCCGACACCGCCTTGGCCTGTCATCGCGTTGAATCTATGCAGGCACCTGGGCGAGCTTCATGGCACTTGCCGAGGATAGGCAACAAGCCTAACGGCAAAAGTATATGTTCCCCTATAACTGCGGTCAATTGTCGATCTGGCCCATTGGCAGTTTTCACCTATGGTCATCAGGCAGTAAGCCTGTAGAATAGTCCCTGGGCCTGTAGCTCAGTTGGTTAGAGCAGAGGACTTAGCGAGGGCAGCCTGACATCCTCCGATGTCTGGTTGTCCTCATGGGTTGCCCGTTGCCAGTCGTAGGCTGGTGGCGGGTAGAACTGGTCAAATTCGGTGGAAGCTAAGCCCTGAGGGGTATGCCAATACCGAGCCAAGTCCCCAAGCGATACGGGAAAGGTGTAGAGACTAGACGGTCAGCCGATCACAGGAAGGTATAGTCCAGACCACAAACCTGAAAGGGGCGGCGAAAGTCGTAGTGGTAAGCATAATCCTTTGGTCCAGGGTTCAAGTCCCTGCGGGCCCACCAATTCTAAAACCCAACCCTGATCGGTTGGGTTTTTTTCTGCCTGTCGCGCCAGTGTTGGCGGGGCTTTCGGCGGAGTCTGGTGTTTCGCCATCATCCTGGCAGTGCGTTATTCCGCTCACCAGGCTTCAGACGCCTCTCTTTTCTCCATTTGACCTGTGGCTGGACGAGGCTCACACCCTCGATTTCATGCGGGTTTCAGGCCGATGGTTGGGCGTCAACCGCCCTGACCAGAATCCTTGCAAACCCGTTTTACGCATCGAATCCATCGAACAGCCGATGCTGATCATCCCAATCCGACGGTGGCAGATTGTTCTTCAACCAGAGCAGGCTCAAGGTCTTCGGCTGATGCCCATCGAGGATGCTGCGCACCAGTTTCGGCGAGAGCAGCATCAATCGCAGCAGTTCATTGACGGTCGTCTGGTGCAGCCCCTCGCGCCGGGCAATGTCAGATCCGCTGTTGACGATGCCCTCGTCGATGAGTCGCTGCCAGTGAAACGCCTTGGACAGCGCCGTCAAAATCGGTGCGTCGTGCTCCGGCACCTTGTCTCCGGCCGCCGATGGAATCACGACCTTGCGTCCGCCGTGCCGCTTGATGCGCACCGGGATGAAGGTCGTGAGTTTGGCGCCCTGCCGACCACATTGATGCGTGGCCGCGCCCGTCTGGATGATCCTTGTCATGCCACCACCTCCTGCTGTTCCATTTCCAGTAATTCACCGCCAATCGTGCCCGGTCGCATCTCGCCGGCCAGTGCGTGCCAACCGGTATCCCGCCAGATGATCTCGATGCCTTCCTCCCGGAGTGTCACGCGCTCGATCAGCAACTGGACGATGCGCTGGCGCTCGGCGGGAAACAACTGCGACCAAACCTGGCCCATCTGCCGGAACGGCAGCACCACCTCCGGTTCGGTCAGTGCGGGATATTTCTCCCGGGCCACATCCCACACCGATTGCACCATCTCCGGCGACATCAGCGCGGCGTGGATTTGCACCAGCACCATCTGCTCGATGGGCTCCGCCGGCACCCGGCCTGCCGGGCTGGCATCGGCCCCGAAGCGCACCTTGCGATTGGGAACGTAATAGCGGTAGCGCTTGCCATTCGGTTTGCGGGTGAAGGCCGGCTGATACTTCTCGCCGTCGGCGGTGTAGAACAGACCGAGCAACAACGCCTCCGGCTGTCGTCGTTGCCAGGTCTCCGATGTACGCTGGCGATTGTTCTGCGCGAGGATGGCGTGGGCGGAGTCCCACAGGGCCTGATCGATGATCGGCTCGTGCGCGCCAGTGTGAAACTGCCCCTTGTGGGGAATCTCACCCCGATAGACGCGGTTGTGCAGCAGCTTGTAGAGCATCTGCTTGCTGAAGGGTTTGCCCTGCTTGTTGGTCTTGCCGTCGGCGGCCAGTTGCCGCACCAGATCGGTGGTCGACCGGCAGGCCACGAAATCGGAGAAGATGCGCTTGACCAATTGGGCCTCGACATCGACCATGACCAGCCGCCGATCCTCCACGCGGTAGCCGAGAGGCGGATGACCGCCCATCCACATCCCCTTGGCTTTGCTGGCGGCGATCTTATCGCGGATACGCTCGCCGGTGACTTCCCGCTCGAACTGGGCGAACGACAGCAGGACGTTGAGCATCAACCGCCCCATCGAGGTGGTGGTGTTGAACTGCTGCGTGACCGACACGAACGACACGCGATGGCGCTCAAAGACTTCGATTAGCCGGGAGAAATCACCGAGGCTGCGGGTCAGTCGGTCAATCTTGTACACGACCACGATGTCGACCTTGCCAGCCTCGATGTCGGCCATCAGGCGTTTGATGCCTGGGCGTTCCATATTGCCGCCGGAGAAGCCGGGATCAATGTAATCGTCGGGTGCAGGAATCCAGCCCTCGGTACGCTGGCTGGCGACGTAGGCCAGTCCGGCATCCTTTTGCGCATCGAGGGAATTGAAGGATTGGTCGAGCCGTTCGTCGCTGGAGACACGGCAATAGACGGCACAACGTTTTGGGGCGACGACGTTCATTTCCGCCCTCCCTTCACGCCGAAGAAGGCCGGCCCCGACCAGTGCGTGCCGGTGATGGCGCGTGCTGCCGCCGATAGGCTCTTGTAGCGCTGGCCATTCAGTTCATAAAGTCCATCGGGCAGGACAGTCACGCGGTACTCGCGGCGATCCCATTCACGGATTAGCGTGGTGCCCGGCATCATTCGCACCTCGGGGCCGCGTCCGACCTTGATCTTGGAGTGTTGCTCGCCGCAGTCGGCCAGATGCGCCTTGACCACCGGCGGCAAACCGCCGAGAGCAATCTCCTGCAGGCGGTAGGCGAGACGTGCCTCGAGATAGCGCCGCTGCACACGCTTGGGCCGGCGCGGAAAGTGGGCATCCCACAACGCCCACAGGCGATCCTGCGGGAGTTGGGGTAGCGCCGCCAGTTGCGCGGCGAGAGTGGGTGCTGGGTTGGGTGAATTTCTCATCAGAAACTCCTGGTGTTGAGGGAGTTGTATGAAGGCGCTGTGGCGGGCGAAAGCCAAGTCAAACCGCGCTCTGCCCGGTATCCACATCGGCACCCGCATCCTCCCTCTCGCCCAGCAGGGTCTGCTTCTTGCCGGTGCGCTTGTCCTTGACGCCCAGGATGTAGACCTCACCGTTCCAGACGCCGCAGGCGACGTCGGTATCGTCGGCATCGAACGGCAGCAGCCAGCCGGTGACGCCCTCGGGCAGATCGAGCAAGTCCTCCGGGCGGTGGATGGGCCAGCGCATCGCCGCCTGATACCGGTCGGCAAACTGCAACACCTCGGGCGGCACGTCCGGGAAGTTCTCGCGGCTCAAGATGGGAATCCAGGCCAGCAATTGACCACTGGCGAGCCATTGCTGGACACGTTGCTCGACTTCCGGGTCGTAGTGGCCCAGCCGCTCGATAGGCAGGAGGTCGGTGGTAGCGTTGATCGTCGTGGTGTTCATTTCATTTCCTTGAATTTGTGATTGGGTGTACCGGGTGGTAACCAGGGTGGTAACCAGGGTGGTAACCGGTAACCCTGGTAACCTCATTTCGTGGTCTGTCGGTAGCGGATCAGCGGGCTCGCGCCCCCCGCATGGCATTGCGGCGAGGAAGGACCCGTCGAATCATCTGGCGCTGCAGCTTGTTGAACTGCTTCATCTGCTGCTTGGCTGACTTGCGCACGATTCGGGTCAGCCGGATGCCGGCGACGACCCAGCGCCACTGCCACGGGATGGTGCCGACGATGCGCCGTGGCCGGAGGACGACGGTTGGGTGCCGTTGCTGTACGACTGGCCCGCCATCCCATTCCTCGACCTTGACCGACACCATCGTCACGGCAGGCTCGATGGCGGGCGACGGCCGGTGCATTGGCATCGGTGGCAGCATCTCGGCCAGCAACTGCTCCCGTTGTGCTGGCGGCAGTTGCCGCAGGACGGTCTCTGCCTGATTCATCCGTTGCTGCATCGGTGCGAACGGATTGGTCATGTCGAATTGGGCACGCTTGATTTCCATCGTTGTCTCCTGATTGTTGGGGGTGCCGGCTTTCTGCGATGCCTTTCGCAGTTAGCGCCGGCGGGCATTACGCGGCATGGCGAATGGATCTGATGCATCCCGAAATCGCTGCATCAGGACGGATGGCAGCTATGCCGTGACTCGCTGCCATCCGTCACGATCAGGTGGCAGGAACCTCCTCGGCCAGCGCCGCTTGTGCGATCTCCACCAACTCGCGCGGAATCTCAATCTCGAACCGGGTTTCGTCGTGGCGATAACTGGTCTCGCGCCGCGCGGCCGAAGCCCGTGCCACCGCATTCATCACCGGCATCAGATGCTCGTAGAGTTCGATCTCGGCGACATCGGCTCGGCAGTGAATGAAGGTGCGTTCAGCATCGCGAATGGCCGCCGGCAAGTCGCCCAACTTCGCGCTGGCCATGTCACGCTTGCTTTGCAGATCGGCCAGGGAAGAGCGGGCAATCCGCAGTTCCACTTCGAGTTTGGTCAGGGACTCGGGGACAACGAATTCGCCCTCGCCCTCCAGCAGCGTCTGGGATGCCGACTTCGTTTCTGCGGTGATCCGGGCTTCGAGATCGGCGGTCCGCTTGTTGAGCTTGGCGATCTGGGCATCGGTCGTCTCGACATTGGCGGTGTGCGCCTTGCTCTGTGCGATCAACTCGGCCAAGCGCTTCTGGGCATTGGCGAACGCCTCCGGGGCATTGAGCACGCGCTGGAGGGGATGCATCTGACCTTCGAGGTTGGATACCTGCGACTTGAGTTGATCTACTCGCTGGTGTGCCGCAGTGAACACTGGCCAGTGCGCGCTGGCCGCCGGGGGCACGTTCATGGACATCGAACCGCCGGCATCACGCAGCCGCGTCTGCTTCTTGCGTTCCCGGGCGTGCTGCGCCTCGGCCTCGATCAGTTCCTTCTTGACAGCAGCCAGTTGCCGGCTCAGCTGCTCGTGTTCGGCCTTGACCTTGTCGTAGTAGCCGGCGGACTTCTTGTTGAACGGGTTCAGTTTCATCGAGTGTTCTCCTATTGGGTTTTGTGGTGGGCGGCGGCCAGTTTCTGCACCGCATGGATCAGGGCTTCGCCGGCATTGAGTGGCTTGGCCACAGGCTTCGCGGGCTCGATGGCCTGAATGCCGAAATGGCGCTGCCAAACCGGGTGCAGGTTTCTGGAAATGGAAGGGGGTTTATTCACGGTGTGCTCCATAACGAATGCCACCCTCGACGCCGGGCGGCGTGGCGGTTGAATAGGGACGGATCGGTGCGATGCGCCACAGGGCACCTTCCCGGCTGTGGCCGAGATGGCTGATCTCAATGCCCTTGGCGCGATAGGCTGGGGCGATGCGGCGCAGCTGGTCGGCCAGTCCCTTCGGCGACTTCGGTCAGGTGCTGCGATCCGGGATAATCTGGTTGTTAAGCAGGTCGTAGAGCTGGCCGGCGGTGCCCTGCCAGTTCCACGGCGAAATGCGCTCCTCGAAATACTTGTCGAGCACCTGCGCGACGGCATTGCTCTCCAGCGCGCGGTCGATGCCGGCGCGCACCAGTTCGGCGTACTGGCGCTGGAATTCGCCCGGTTCGAAACCGAGGGCGCGAGCGACGGCCTCGCCGAAGCGCTCGAAATCGGCCATGCGTTGCTTGTGGGCCAGTTTCACCGACGGCAGGAGGCGCAGGGCATTGGCAAAGAGATCAAGCAGCGCGCCGAATACCATCGGTCGGTCACGCTCCCAAGCCGCCGACGTGTCGGCATCGTCCTTCCTGGACTCAGGCGGGATCGTCGGCATATCGACGTGGATCACCCGGTCGATCAGGTCGGGACGTGTGGCGACCACGGAGATGCCGTTCAGCACCACGGGCCGCTTGGTTTCCATGATGTGCTCTTCACCATTGGTGTAGAGCTGACGCGAAGCGAAACCGCCGCCTGTACTCAAGGTGCAGAAGGCGTCCTGCTGTTCGGCGGTGAGGCCGGAAAGGTTCTCGTAGCTGACCAACCAGTTGTTGGCGGCGGCCACAAAGATGTCTTCGACGGTCTTGGGCCGACCACGCAACATCACCTTGTTCGGATCGACCAGACTGCGCAGCACAGCTTGCGTGGTGGACTTGGCCGAACCCTGTTCGCCGACCAGTTCGAGTACCGGGAAAGGGGTGTCAGGACGGAAGCTGTCGAGCAACCAGGTAAGTACCATCACGCGGCGGTTGGCCGGGATATTGGTGTGCTGCCAGAGCAGACCGATGTCGCCGCCGCGCTGCGGTTCCGGCAACGGCCGCATCGACTGGGTGCGGGTGAAATACGCCGGCGAGTGGTCAAGCACCTGCCAGCCGGTGGGCGTGACCAGTACTGCACGCCATTGCTCGGCGCACAGATCGATCAGATAGCCCGCGTCGTCCTTGGCAGCGCGGACGTGAATGTCGATCTGCTCGCCATCATTGATACCAGCGGCGGCAATCGTCGCCAAGGCCGACTTCATCGTGGTTTCGGGAACGCCGGCTTCTTTGGCACGCCAGTAGGTGGTGCGCAGCCATTCCTCGTAGCCGGTGGAATAGACGCGCCACACTTCCTGTCGGCCCGGCATCGGGATGACGGCGACGGCATTGCGGTCGGCGTCGTGCTTGAGTTGGCATTGGGCGCGGGCCAGCGCTACCAGTTCGTCGATGGTCGAGGGTTCGTCGCCGCCACTCGGTAGCGATTGCTGTACGGCTTTGTCCAGTTCGGTGACGAGACAGCCCTTGTTGGCCTCCTTGGCCTTGTGTCGCAGGCGCAGGTAGTTGGGCAGGTCAGTGGCGCGCAGGATGGAGAAAGCAGCGACCACGGCAGGTTCGACGATGGCACCGACGTCATCGCGCAGACGCTCGATGGCGGCTTCGATGATGGTGATGGGATCGCCAGGCATCCCCTCTCCTGGCGACATTAACAATAGAGCGCCATCGTCACCACCATCACGATCATCACCGATGTGACGGTGGTGATGATCGTGATGGTCGCTGTCTACTGACCGGGCCGGAGAAAGGGTGGTGTCGGCCATCACGACATCACCGTCCTGGATGCCTTGGTGCGCTCGGCGATCCAACCGTCGATTTCGTGTTCCAGCCAGCCGACCGTGTTGGCGGACAGGCGGATCGGTGCCGGAAACTGCCCGTCGGCGATCAGTGCGTAGATCGAGCTGCGGCCAAGCCCGGTGCGTGCCTCGACCTGGCGGCGGCGTAGCACTATCAGCCTGGGCTGGATCGTTTTGGACATCGGATGAACCTCCTGTTTCGCGTTGGAATGCGATGGAGGTTGGCAGGCGGTGTCCCGCCGTAGGAAGGCCCTACGGTGGGCGATCCCGTAACGGCGCGGGTTTCAGGCGAGTTTTACGGTGGGGAAATCGGAATATGCCCCTACCGGAAATACGGTGGGGCTACGGCGGGGACTACTGTTCGTCGAACAGTTTGGCCCACTTCGGGAATTCTTTGCGCAGGACTGGGGCGACTTTGTAGCTCCCCAAATGACCTGCATCGATTAGCCAGCGGGCAACCAGATCAGGCCGCCACCACGAGGGGTAGCACTTGGCCCCGCGATTTTTCAGACCCTTCTGGACAAGCGCTTCGCCGAGGGCTTTGTTGGCGCGCGAGACATTGCCCATGCGCTCTTTCCACCACTTCTCGTTCTGGTGACGAGTATCTTCAACTTGGAAGGCACTGATAATTTCGTCGGTCGGCACGCCGAGCTTGCGCAATTCGTCTTCGGACGGATAGGTATCGTAATCCGGCCTGGCGTCGGCTGGTGATACAAGTTCCTCGTCCCAATCGTCATCCTCATTCTCTTCATCTGCGGACTCGGCGGACAAAGCAGATGCGGCGGCGGCTTTCGCCTCGGTGGCGCGCATTTCCATTTCCTTTACCCATTCTGGTGGGTCAAAGGGAAGCGGCGGTGTATTGGTGGGCTGGGCCGGTGGGGTTGCCCTGATGGGTAGTGTGACCGGCACCCAGTCCCACTGTTCTTCATCAAACAGGCAGTCGCCCGGCGAGGCCCATCCCGGGTAGGGTGGCTGCTTGCGCGGACGCGCTGGCAGCGGGCTTTGGCCATCCACCGCAGTAGCCCAGGCAACGAAGCTGTCACGGTCTATCAGCAGGATGCCGCGCGCAGACAATTCGTGGATCGGATCGTCGAAGGTCTTGCCGTCGCTGCGCCGGTAGTAAACCTCGCCCCGCTCGCAGGCCGAGAGCAGGGCCTGTTGCTTGGCGTAACGACACCGGGCATCTTGCTGGCACCAGCGGTCGAGAATGTACTCTGGCGGCAGCCAGTCGGCATGTTCCCAGATCGGATCGCAGGTGTTGTTCGGCCAGTTCATCGGTGGTGAGTTCCAGTACAGAAATCTTACCGGAGATGGGGCATCCCTTCCATGCCGATGTAAACAAGTAGAGAGCATCATCACGACTGTCACGACCATCACGCCGGTGACGATTGTGATGATGGTGACAGTCGATCCCTATTGTTATGGTCGACGGGAGGAAGTATGGATGCTCGGCGTGATGATCACGGTAGCGGACATATCCCCGTTTTTGGCAGCGTAAACAATAGGTGGTCATCGTCACAACCATCACCACTGTCACGCCGGGCCGTTGCCTGTGATGGTTGTGATGATGGTGACGATCACTCGTATTGTTATGGTCGCAGGGATGGATATATGCACAGGCAAAAGGGGTCCTTCCTTCCCAAAATCCGATACGGGGGGCGCGAGCGCGGCGCTTCGGTAGCGTCAGGGTGCAAACCAAGGTTTGCAGGGTTTGCGGTTTGCACCCCGGCCAAGGGTGGGCGTTGAATTCACCCCCCTTGAAACCGAAAAACGGACACCCCTATTCCAGCCAGCACTGGCGCGGGTTTTCGACGATTTCAGGGTCGAAAAATGGCAAAACGGCCACCCTGGAGTTTGGCCGAAGAAAAGGGCCTGCGGTGCGCGCAGACCCTTGGGCGGTTTGCAGTCAGGCGATACGATAAGCCCTCTGCCCGTCCTTCCCCTTCTCGGTCGCGACTTCGTAGCCAAGGCGCTTTCTGACCATGCCGGAGATCGCGCCGCGAACGGTGTGGGCCTGCCATCCGGTGCCAGCCATCATCTGGGCGACGGTTGCACCGTCGGGGTTACGCATCGCGTCGATAATCGCGGCCAGCTTGGTGCCGGGGCGGATGGTGGGTGCGGTGACCTCCAATTTCTGGAGAGCGTGGGTGGCCTCGCGTTTCGTGAGGGCATCGGGGGCATCCATTTTCTGGACACCCTTGGGGACTGGGCGCTGTTTTCCGACGGCGGCGTAGCCGGCATCGGTGAGCAGGTGGCGTCCGTCAGCATCAATGACGAGGCATCGGGTGAGCAGGCCCTCGATGACCTTGGCGCGGGCGCCGCCACGCACGTTGGGCGGCAGAGGTTCGATGTTGCCGTCGGGGCGGCCAGCGGCGGCCCTGAGAATGGTGGTTTGGGTTTCGGTCAGTTTGGCTTGAGTGGTCATGTTGATCTCCGGTGGTTGATGGGCGTCGTCACTCAGCATCGCCGCCGAAGATTGCCAGCAACTCGTCCAGCCCGGCCTCCACCCGCCCGAGGGGTCGCCGACATGGCCCCAATGGATGGCATCGGGGTCGTGACCGAAGTGGTCGTCGGCGAGTTGCTGCAGCCGCTCCAACTTGGCGTGGATGGCGGCGGTGCGAGCGAGGTAGGCGTCGAGGGCGGTTGGCTTGGCGTTCATCGTGGGCTCCAGGTGGTGATTGACGACGCCACCATGAACGCGCTGTTCGATCAGGAAGCCAAGCGGAATCTGATCGTGATGTCATTGAAAAATTGTTGGCGCCATTTTGGCGACAGTGATACACTGGGCAATCAGATCAACGTAGGAGGTGATGATGGGAACCGCCATTGCCAAACAGGATCGCATCGGCGCTCGAGTGCCTCACGAGGTTTATGAAACTCTCTGCCGTGCCGCCGAATTGACGGGTGCTACGGTCAATCAGTTTCTGGTGCAGGCTGCGCTGAAAGAGGCCCAGGAAGTGATCGAGCGTGAAGAGGTTATTCGCTTAAGTCCGCGCGACTGGAATTGGTTGCTCGACTTGATGGAGAACCCGCCCAAGCCGAACGCCAAGTTGAAGGCCGCCATGAAGCGTTATCAGAAAGCCAAGCGAGACGATGCAGGTACTACCTTTAGCTGGGAGCCATGACCGGCAGGGGTTCGACTGTGGCCGCCGGGAACTGAACGACTGGCTGCGGCAGGTCGCGCGCCAGCATCAGGACAAGGGCTTGTCGAAAACCTTCGTCGCCGTCCGTGAGGACGAACCGACCCGCATTTGCGCCTACTACGCGCTGACCCTGGCCGAACTGGAAAACCGCCATCTGCCGGATGCCTGGCGGAAGAAACTGCCGCGCCGCATTCCCGGCGTGCGACTTGGCCGGCTGGCGGTCGACCGGCAATTCCAGGGCAAGGGGCTGGGGGAACTCTTGCTGGTCGATGCCCTGACGCGGGCGCGGCGCATCCATGCCGAGGCGGGAGGGATTGGCCTATTCGTGGATGCGCTCGATGAGCAGGCAGCCGGCTACTATCGCCGTTTCGGTTTCGCGGTCGCGCCGGATAATCCGCTGCTGCTGTTCCTGTCGGCAAGGGTCACAGAACAAGAATGATCGAAGGGTGAGATGGCCAACAACAACAAAGAAGCTGAACGGGCGGAACTGCACAAGACCATCTGGCGCATCGCCAACGACCTGCGCGGCAGCGTGGACGGTTGGGACTTCAAGACCTACGTGCTCGGCATGCTGTTCTACCGCTTCATCTCGGAAAACCTGGCCAGCTATCTCAACGAGCAGGAGCGCAAGGCCGGTACGCCTGATTTCGACTACGCCCGCTTGAGCGATGCCGATGCCGAATTCGGCCGCGTCGAGACGGTGAAGGAAAAAGGCTTCTACATCCTGCCTTCCGAGCTGTTCGCCAATGTGCGCGCCCGCGCCCGGCATGACGCCAACCTCAACGAAACCCTATCCCGCATCTTTGCCGACATCGAAGGCTCGGCCACCGGCAGCGACTCGGAGAACGACATCAAGGGACTGTTCGACGACCTCGACGTGAACAGTTCGAAATTGGGCCCCACCGTGGCCAAGCGGAACGAAAAACTGGTCAAGCTGCTCGACGCCATCGGCGACCTGCCACTGGCCAGCACCGAAGGCGGGTTTACGGAAAACACCATCGACCTGTTCGGCGACGCCTACGAATATCTGATGACGATGTACGCATCCACCGCCGGTAAATCCGGCGGTGAGTTTTTCACCCCGCAAGAAGTCTCCGAACTGCTCGCCCGTATCACCGTGGTCGGCAAGAGCGAAGTCAACAAAGTGTATGACCCCGCCTGCGGCTCGGGCTCGCTGCTGCTCAAGTTCGTCAAGGTGCTGGGCCACGACAAGGTGCGCCAAGGGTTCTTCGGTCAAGAAATCAACCTGACCACTTACAACCTGTGCCGGATCAACATGTTCCTGCACGACGTCAATTTCGAGAAGTTCGACATCGCTCACGGCGACACCCTCACCGACCCGGCTCACTGGGATGACGAGCCCTTCGAAGCCATCGTCTCCAATCCGCCTTACTCGATCAAATGGGATGGCGACGCCAATCCGCTGCTCATCAACGATCCGCGCTTCGCCCCGGCCGGCGTGCTCGCCCCCAAGAGCAAGGCCGATCTGGCCTTCACGATGCACATCCTGAGCTGGCTGGCGGTCAACGGCACGGCGGCCATCGTCGAATTCCCCGGCGTGCTCTATCGCGGCGGCGCCGAACAGAAGATCCGCCAGTACCTGATCGACAACAACTACGTCGATGCCGTGATCCAGCTGCCGCCCGACCTGTTCTTCGGCACCACCATCGCCACCTGCATCATCGTGCTGAAGAAATCCAAGCACGACAACGCCACCCTGTTCATCGATGCCTCGGCCGAGTTCGTGCGCAGCGGCAACAAGAACAAGCTGCTGCCCGAGCACCATCAAAAGATCCTCGATGCCTACACCGGGCGCAAGAACATCGCCCACTTCGCCCGGCTGGTGGACAACGGCGATATTGCCGCCAACGGTTACAACATCGCCGTGTCCAGCTACGTCGAACAGGCCGACACCAGCGAAGCCGTCGACATCGCCGCGCTCAATGCCGAGATCGCCCGCATCGTGGCGCGGCAGGCGGAATTGCGGACGCAGATCGATGCCATTGTGGCCGATCTGGAGGGCGAAAGCGAATGAGCCAGCTTGACGAGCTCATCACGCGATTATGTCCTGATGGCGTAGAGTTCCGCGAGATCGGTCGCGTCATCAAACTGAATTTCGGAACACGAATTACAAAAACTGAAGTTTAGACACACGC
>NZ_JDST02000049.1:0-33453 GCF_000584975.1 Candidatus Accumulibacter cognatus
AAGTCCGACAGGCTGCTAGTGTCGCCCCCCCAGTCCGAGATAGCTTTCGATGACCCTGGGATCGGTCAGCAGATCGCCACTGGACCCTTCCAGCGACAGGCGCCCGGTTTCCAGAACGTAGCCGTAGTCCGCCACCTGCAGCGCCGCGCGCGCATTCTGCTCGACGAGCAGAATCGCCACCCCGAGTTTCTTGAGCTGGGTGATCGTCCGGAAGATCTCCTTGATGATCAATGGGGCAAGTCCAAGGCTGGGTTCGTCGAGCAGCAACAGCCTGGGCTTGGCCATCAGGGCGCGACCCATGGCCAGCATCTGGCGTTCGCCTCCGGAAAGCGTGCCGGCCATCTGCGCACGCCGTTCCCGCAACCGCGGAAATATCTCGAACACCTGATCGATGGTCTCGAGCTGGTCGCGATGACCGGCCCGGTAACGATCAAAAGCACCAAGCAGGAGGTTGTCCTTGACGCTCATTTCGGAAAACAGTTCGCGCTTCTCCGGAACCAGCGTCATCCCCTGGCGGACGAGTTTTTCGACACTGCGTCCGCCATCCTGTTGTTCACCAAGATAGACGATATGCCCGCGTACCGGTAACAGACCGATCAGGGCGCAAAGCAAGGTCGTCTTGCCGGCGCCGTTCGGGCCAATGACGGTGACGATCTCGCCGCGGTGTACCTTGAGGGCAATCTCATGCAGCGCGTCGACCTTGCCGTAGCTCACCGACAGGCTGGAAACCTCGAGCACGACGATCCTTTCGGTGGCGCCGGACAGTTCGCTCATTCGACACCTCCGAGGTAGGCTTCGACCACCGCCGGGTTCCGCTGGATCTCTTCGGGCAGACCGGCAGCAAGCTTGCGTCCGAATTCCATGACCAGCACGCGATCGGCCAGTCCCATCACGAAGTCCATGTCGTGCTCGACGAGCAGGATGCCGATCCCTTCATCACGCAGACGGCGCAGCAGGTCCGCAAGCGCCTGTTTTTCCAGGTAGCGGAGTCCGGCAGCCGGCTCGTCGAGCAGCAACAGACAGGGATCTGCGGCCAACGCCCTGGCAATCTCGACGATGCGCTGCTTGCCGAGGGGCAGGCTGCCGGCGGCCTCGTACATTTGCTCGGCGAGACCACAACGCTCGATCTGGGAAGCGGCTTCGTGCAACAGGCGGGCTTCCTCCTCGCGATCGATCCGACAAGCGGCGGCGATGAAGCCCTTTTGTCCCCGCAAGTGGGCGCCGATCGCGACGTTCTCGATGACGCTCATTCCGGCCAGCAGGCGGACGTGCTGGAAGGTCCGGCTCATGCCAAGACGGGCGATGTCGCGCGCCGGTAGAGATTCGACGCGCTGGCCACGAAACGTAACGGTGCCGGAAGTCAGCGGGTCGACGCCGGAAATGCCATTGAACATCGTGCTTTTGCCGGCACCGTTCGGGCCGATCAAGGCCATCACCTCGCCAGCCATGACCGAGAAACTCACCTTTTCGTTGGCGACCAGACCGCCAAAGCGCTTGGTTGCATCCTTGATTTCGAGCAGCAACGAGCCGGGTTTCGGCAATGGGCGACGCACCAGCGGCGCAGCCTCGACCCCCCCCCTGGCCTGCGTCGGTCGCTGCGGCCACCAGCGGGTGATGATCGGCCACACCCCGTCACGCGCGCGATGGAGCACGAAGATCATCAGCAGCCCGAAAACGATGACTTCGAAATTGCCACTCTGACCGAGCAGTTTCGGCAACCAGTCCTGCAGCCATTGCTTGAGAATGGTGATCAATCCTGCCCCGATGATCGCCCCCCAGACATGCGCGACGCCACCGACCACCCCCATGAACAGATATTCGATGCCTTGCGTCAGCGAGAAAGGGGTCGGATTGACGAAGCGTTGCAGGTGTGCATACAGCCAGCCTGAAACACTGGCATAGAGCGCAGCGATGGTAAAGATGACGATTTTCGCGCGCGGCGTGTCGACCCCCATTGCTTCGGCCATCAGCGAGCCGCCGCGCAAGGCGCGGATGGCCCGCCCTTCGCGCGAGTCGAGCAAGTTGCGCGTGGCGAGCACCAAAACCAGCAAGACCACCCAGATCAAATAGAAGAACGCGCGTCCTGATTTTATTTCCAGATCAAGGACCTGCAAAGACGGAATGCCGCTGATGCCGGTGTGACCCCCAAGCGCTTCGAGGTTACCGAACAGATAGTAGAGGCTGATCCCCCAGGCGATCGTCCCCAACGGTAGAAAATGTCCGGATAGCCGCAAGGTCACGATACCGATCGACAGGGCGATGAGCGCAGTGGCCAGCAGACCGGCCGGCAGCGTCAACCATGGCGAGACCCCGTGTACGGTCGTCAGGTAAGCAGCAGTATAGGCGCCCAGGCCGACGAAAGCCGCCTGGCCAAACGAAGTCAGACCGCCTACGCCGGTGAGCAGGACCAGCCCGAGGGCAACGATCGCATACAGCCCGATATAGTTGAGCAGCGTGATGTAGAACTCGGGCAGCAGTAGCGGTGCCAGCGCCAGGGCGGCGATGAACAGCCACAGGACGGTCGTGGTGTGCGCAGCGTGCTTCATTCCTCCTCCACGTGGTGCGTTTTCAGCGAGCGCCAGAGCAGCACCGGAATGATCAGCGTGAACACGATGACTTCTTTGAAAGCACTGGCCCAGAACGACGAATACGATTCGAGCAGGCCGACCAGGATGGCGCCGGCGGCGGCAACCGGATAACTCGCCAGACCGCCGATGATCGCCCCGACAAACCCCTTGAGGCCGATCAGGAAACCAGAGTCATAATAGATCGTCGTGATGGGTGAAATCAGGATGCCGGAGAATGCGCCGATTGCCGCTGCCAGGGTAAACGACAGCATGCCGGCCAAGGTTCCGGAAATACCCATCAGGCGCGCGCCGGTGCGGTTCATCGCCGTGGCGCGCAGCGCCTTGCCGTAGATCGTCCGCTCGAAAAAGAAATACAAGGCCATGATCAGCAGCATGCTGGTCACCACGACCAGGATCGCCTGCCCCTGCAAAAGTGCATCGCCGAATGAAAAACTGACATCGGAAAACGGCAGGGTGCGCGAACCTTCGGCGCCGAAGAACAGGAGCCCGATGCCCATCATGGTCACGTGCACCGCCACCGAAACGATCAGCAGGACCAGCACCGAGGCTTCGGCAATCGGCTGGTAGGCCAGGCGATAGATCATCGGCCCGAGCGGTACGACCAGCATCAGCGCGAGACCCACTTGCACCGGTAATGGCAGAGTCGCTGCGGGAATGGCGAACAGGGCACCGGCGAGCAGCAGCGGCAGCACGCAATAGACCGACACAATCCACAAAACTCGCCTGAACTGATGGTTGCGCAGCGCCAGAACGCCATCGATCAAGGCGATCAGCGTGCCAAGGGCCAGCAACAGCCAGAGTGTTCCGGGCAGCTTCCCGGCCTGCAGACTGACCAGAGTCAGGGCGCCAAAGGCGACGAACTCTCCTTGCGGGATGAAGATCACTCGCGTCACGGCAAAAACCAGAACCAGCGCCAGCGCCAGCAGCGCGTAAATGGCGCCGTTGGTCAGGCCGTCCTGCCCAAGCAGCAAGGCAATTTGCATGTCCATCAGCACTGTGCTCCAGTCGATCTATCGGCGGCCGCAAGTCCGGCTGCCTGGGAACGGGCGCGCAGGTGTCGTCATGTCGAGACGCTGCCAGAGCTCGCCGGCAAGGCCGGCAAGCTCTGGCAGTTGCAGTACCCAGCCGCCGGCTTGCAACCCTGTTACTGGACAAGTTTCCAGCCACCCCCTTCGATCTTGACCATCACTCGTGCGCGCTGGTCGAAGCCGAGGTGATCCTGCGGACTCATATTGAATACGCCATGCGTGGCGGTCAGGTTTTTCGTGCTCTCGATGGCGTCACGCAGAGCCTTGCGGAACTCCGGCGTCCCCGGCTGACCCTTCTTCAGTGCTTCCGGAATGGCATTGCCAAGCAGCATCGTGGCGTCCCAGGCGTACGCGCCGAAAGCCGATACCGATCCCTTGCCGTAAGCTGTCTCATATTTGTTGACGTATTCCAGCGCCACCTTCTTGATCGGATTGCTATCGGGCAACTGTGCCGCGACCAGTACTGGACCGGTCGGCATGAAGGTGCCGTCGCAGTCCTTTCCGCAAACTCGCAGGAAGTCCGCGTTGGCCGCGCCGTGGGTCTGATACATGATTCCCTTGTAACCCTTTTCCTTGAGCGCTTTCTGCGGCAAGGCAGCCGGTGTTCCGGAGCCGCCCACCAGTACCGCGTCCGGCTTCGCGGCCAGGATCTTGAGCACCTGACCGGTTACCGAGGTATCGGTGGGATTGAAGCGTTCGTTGGCCACGATCTGGATCTTGCGCACCTCGGCTATCTTCGAGAACTCGTTCCACCAGCCTTCGCCATAGGCATTGGCAAACCCGACATAAGCGACTGTCCTTATATTGTTGTTGGTCATGTGCTCGACAATCGCCGTCGCCATCTGCGAGTCGCTCTGCGGAACCTTGAACACCCAGGCACGTTTGGCGTCCATGGGCTCGATGATGCGTGTTCCCGCAGCCATGCTGATCATCGGCGTCTGTGCCTCGGCGGCAACGTCGATCATGGCCAATGAATTCGGCGTGGTTGTCGAACCGATGACCACGTCGACCTTATTCTCGGCGATCAGCTTGCGCGTGTTCTTGACGGCCGTCGTGGTATCCGAGGCATCGTCGAGAACGATGTAGTTGATCTTCTGCCCGGCGATGGTCGTCGGTGCCAACGTCAAGGTGTTCTTCTCGGGAATGCCCAGCGAAGCCGCCGGCCCGGTAGCGGACACGGTGACCCCGACATTCACGTCGGCATGCACAGGAGCGGCGAGGGCCGCCGTCAGCATGGTCAACAGCCAGGCAATCGAGGGTTCTCTATTCATTGTCTCCTCCAATACGATGGATTATTTTGTTATCACCACTGAATTTAGCGGCGTATCGCTATTCTGCAGCCATGGTCATCGCGGCACAAGTGAAAATGAGTCGGCATGATCCTGGCCGATACCTCGATCTGGAATCACACGGATGCGGGGACGCGTCGCGCCACCGGGGTCGACCGAGAGGCAGGCCGGAAAGGCGCTTCGCTCCGGGCCTGGGCTTCCTTGTCAGCAAAATACCTTGCTGGCTCTTTCTGGTTTGGCTTAGACTGGCAGATCATTCTTGGAGTGCCGGTGAGCGGGGCCAAGGCGACTGTGAACTCGAACCTGCTGCTTGCGGCCATCCCTGCGACGGCCTTTGCCGCCTTTCCCCTGCCACTGCTGCTGCAGCGCTACGGGCGAGCCAGCGCGGCCGTGGCTGCGGCAACCGTGATGGCGGCCTGCCTGGGCCTGCTGCTGCCGCTGGCACCGGCCACTCTGGCCGGCCATCGCGAAGTCGCCCGCCTGGCCTGGCTGCCCGCCTACGGGCTCGACCTCAGCCTGCGCCTCGACGGTCTCGGCCTGCTGTTCTGCCTGCTGATCCTGGGTATCGGCCTGCTCGTCGTGCTCTATGCCGCCTGGTACCTGCCGGCGGGCGATCGCCTCGGCCGCTTCTATTCGATCCTGTTGCTGTTCATGGCAGCGATGCTCGGTGTCGTGCTTGCCGAGAACCTGATCCTGCTGCTGATCTTCTGGGAGCTTACCAGCCTGTCGTCGTTTCTGCTCGTCGCTTACCGCAGCGACAAACATGAGTCGCGGATCGGCGCCCGCATGGCGCTGGCGGTCACTGGCGGTGGTGGTCTGGCGCTGCTCGCCGGCATTCTGCTCCTCGGCCACATCGCTGGCAGCTACGAGCTGAGCGTCATCCTGGCTGCCGGTGAGCGCATCCGCGCGCATGCCCTCTACACGCCAACGCTGATCCTGATTCTGCTCGGCGCGTTCACCAAGTCGGCGCAGTTTCCTTTCCACTTCTGGCTACCGAGCGCGATGGCGGCACCGACGCCGGTCTCCGCCTATCTGCACTCGGCGACGATGGTGAAGGCCGGTGTCTTTCTGCTTGCCCGCCTCTATCCGGCACTCGGCGGCAGTGAGGTATGGTTCTGGCTGGTCGGAGGCGTTGGCACGATCACGCTCATCTACGCCGCGGCGACGGCACTTTTCCGCAACGACATCAAGGGGCTGCTCGCCTATTCGACGATCAGCCATCTCGGCCTGATCACGCTGCTGTTCGGTCTCGACACACCGCTCTCGGTCGTCGCCGGCATCTTTCACATCATTAACCACGCGATCTTCAAGGCCTCGCTGTTCATGGCCGCCGGCGTCATCGACCACGAATGCGGCACGCGCGACATGCGCCGCGTGAACGGCATGTTCCGCGTGATGCCGATCACCGCAACACTGGCGATCATCGCCGCCGGTTCGATGGCCGGCGTACCGCTGCTCAACGGTTTCCTCAGCAAGGAAATGTTCTTTTCCGAAACCGTCAGTTACCCGCAGTTCGAACCGCTCGGCTGGGCCTTGCCCCTGCTCGCGACGATCGCCGGGATGCTCGCCGTCGCCTACTCCTCGCGCTTCGTCCACGACGTGTTCTTTAATGGCGAACCGGTCGACCTGCCACGTCAGCCGCACGAACCGCCACGCTGGATGCGCGCACCGATCGAACTCCTCGTCGTGCTCTGTCTGCTGGTCGGCATTTTCCCGGGCTGGACCGTCGGGCCGCTGCTCGACGCCGCAGCGGGTGCCGCGCTGCAGGCGCCGCTGCCGGATTTCCATCTGGCACTCTGGCACGGCTTCAACAAGCCGGTGCTGATGAGCTTGCTGGCGCTCGCCGGTGGCGTGCTGGTCTATGCGTTACGCCGCCCCCTCTTCGCCTGGCAGGACCAGTTGCCGCCGATGCACCCGCGCACATCCTTCGAGCGCTTCTACCGCGCGCTCGCCAGCGGTGCGCGCCGCACCATGGCGGCAGTCGACAACGGTTCGCTGCAGCGTTACAGCGCTCTGCTTTTCGGTTTTGTCGTGCTCCTTGGCAGCTGGTCCTTTTTCTCGGCACCGGGCGGCACCGGCGTCCGACCAGCGGCCCAGCCCGCTGACGAGGTGGCGGTCGCCGCCCTGCTCGTCCTGCTGATCGGTGCGCTGGGTGCCACCGCGCTATACCGCGAACGGCTGTTGGCGCTGATCCTGGTCAGCGTCGTCGGACTGACCGTGACGCTGACCTTCGTTCGCCTGTCAGCGCCCGACCTGGCGCTGACCCAGCTCGCCGTCGAGATGGGGACGATCATCCTGATGCTGCTGGTGCTCTATTATCTGCCCCCGCGCAATGCGCCAAAGAGCACTGCCCGCCGGCTGATCCGCGATCTGGTTGTGGCCCTGCTCGCCGGCGGTGGCCTGGCGCTGATCACCCTGCAGATGCTGGCGGCACCGGTCGATACGATCGCTGGTTTCTATCTTCAGCAATCGCTTCCCGGCGGCGGCGGCGCCAACGTCGTCAATGTGATCCTCGTCGATTTTCGCGGTTTCGATACGCTCGGCGAAATCACCGTGCTGGCGATGGTCGCGCTGGCTTCGCACGCCCTGCTCGACCGGCTGATCCTGGGCGCGCCACAGCGCGACGAGGACGGACGGCGCTGGGCGGCGGAAGCACATCCCCTGTTTCTGTCGATGCTGATGCGTCCGCTCCTGCCGCTGGCGCTGACGGTTTCGGTCTACCTCTTCCTGCGCGGGCACCATGTCCCCGGCGGCGGTTTCGTCGCCGGCCTGATCACCAGCATCGCGCTGGTCATGCAGTATCTGGCCAACGGCATCGCCTTCGCACAGCCGCGCATGCCGCAACAGCCGGTCCGCCTGCTGGCCCTCGGCCTGCTGCTCGCCGCCGGCATCGGCGTGGCCAGCTGGCTCTTTGGCCGTCCGTTTCTGACCAGCGCGCACGGGCACGTGCCGCTGCCGCTGCTCGGCGATGTCGAACTGGCTTCGGCGATGGTCTTCGACCTCGGCGTCTATGTCGTCGTCGTGACGGTCGTCGTCACCGTCCTCTCGGAACTCGGCCGGCTGTCGCTGCGCGCCCGCGATGGCAATGGCGAGGAGACGGCCTGATGGAAGCCATGCTGGCCATCGCCGTCGGCGTGCTGACCGCCTGTGGCGTCTTCCTGATCCTGCGCGCGCGCACCTTCCCGGTGCTCCTCGGCCTGACGCTGCTGTCCTATGCCGTCAACCTGTTTCTCTTTGCCAGCGGCCGCCTGCAGGTTGGTGCACCGCCGTTGATCCGCGCCGGTGCCGCCTATGTCGATCCCTTGCCACAGGCGCTGGTACTGACGGCCATCGTCATCGGTTTCGGGATGACCGCCTATCTGGCGATCCTCGCCCTGCGCAGTCTGGCCGAGTCGGGCGGCGATCACGTCGACGCCGTCAGCACGGAGGATGTGCGGCAATGAACACGCACGCGCCGATCCTGCCGATCCTGATCCCCTTTGCCGCCGCCCTGCTGCAGATGCTGGCCGATCGACTGACCTGCCAGCGCGTCGTCGGCCTGCTGGCGACCGCCCTGCTGGTCCTGGTCACCACCTGGTTGACGCTGCTCGCCGACGATGGCCTGCTGCGCATCTACGCGCTCGGCGACTGGCCGGCACCCTTCGGCATCGTCCTCGTCGTCGATCGCCTGGCAGCGGCGATGACGCTCCTCACCGCAGTTCTCGGTTTCGCCGCCCTGCTCTACGCGAGTGCCGGCTTCGACGAGCGCGGACGGCATTTCCACCCGCTCTTTCAGCTGCAATTGGTCGGCCTGACCGGTGCTTTCCTCACCGGCGACCTGTTCAACCTCTTCGTCTTCTTCGAAGTGATGCTGCTGGCCTCCTACACGCTGCTGGCACACGGCGGCGGCCTCGCCCGAACACGCGCCGGAATCAGTTACGTGGTGCTCAATCTGATTGGCTCGGCGCTCTTTCTGATCGCCCTCGGGCTGCTCTACGGGACACTGGGGACGCTCAACCTCGCAGATCTGGCACATCGTCTGACCCTGCCCGGGCACGATCCGGCGCTCGCCCGGCTGGCGTTTGCGCTGCTGATCGCCGTCTTCGTCCTCAAGGCCGGGTTATTGCCGCTGTCGTTCTGGCTGCCGCATACCTATAGCGCCGCCGGCGCGCCGGTCGCCGCGCTGTTTGCGATCATGACCAAGGTCGGCATCGTCGCCCTCCTGCGCGTGCAGGCGATCGCCCTGACACCGACCATCCCCGATCTGCTCGACCATTGGCTAACCACGCTGGCAATCGCCACCGTCGTCTTCGCCGCGTTCGGCGTCCTCACGGCCAGCCGCCTGCGCGCCCTCGCCGCCTGGCTGGTGCTGCTCTCCGCCGGCACGCTGCTGCTGACGCCGGCTCAGGCAAACGCCCAGGTCGCTGCGGCTGCGCTCTTTTACCTTGTGCACTCGACACTGGCCGGTGCCGCCTTCTTCCTGCTGGCAGGCGTCATTGCCGAACGGCGTGGCGAAGCTGCCGATCACTTCCGCGCCGGACCGCCGCCCGCGACCTGGCTGCAGGTCGCTTTCCTGATCCTCGCGGCGACCACTGCCGGACTGCCGCCCTTCTCCGGCTTCCTCGGCAAGCTGATGTTGCTGACCACGCTGCGTGCCGTCCCGGCCGGGACGGCGATATGGAGCGTGTTGCTGGCGTCGGGTTTTATCGTCATGATCGCCCTCGCACGCGACGGCTGCCTGCTGATCTGGAAACCGGCGACGCTTGCCGCACCGCCGCCG
The DNA here is from genome assembly GCF_000584975.1 of Candidatus Accumulibacter cognatus. Lineage (NCBI taxonomy): Bacteria > Pseudomonadati > Pseudomonadota > Betaproteobacteria > Candidatus Accumulibacter > Candidatus Accumulibacter cognatus. Next base: position 9,665 of record NZ_JDST02000049.1, read on the forward strand.
AGCGGGGCGATCGCCTGGCAGAGAGCGACGGCAACGCTGCTGCTGGTCGCCGCCGGACCGCTGCTGGCCATTGCCGCGCGCCCACTGGCGGCTTACGCCGAACGCACAGCCAGCCAGCTGCAGGCGCCCGGCGCGTATGTCGCGGGTGTGCTCGGAACAAGCATGGCGACCTCCTTACGCAAGGCGGCGCAATGATCCACAGGCTGTTCCCGCGGCCATTCCTGTCGCTGACCGTCTTTCTGCTGTGGACGGTGATCACCAACGCAGCGCCGCCCGGCCTGCTGTTGCTCGGTGCCTTGCTGGCCATCGTCGTGCCGCGGTTGACCCGCCCCTTCTGGCCAGACCCGCCGCGCCTGGTGCGGCCAGGGCAGGCGCTGCGTTTCCTCGGGGTCTTTGCGCTCGACATCGTCACCGCCAACTGGCGGGTCGCACGCCAGGTCATCGGGCCGCTGCACCGGCTATCTCCAGCCTTCGTCGAAGTGCCGCTCGACCTGCGCGACCCATTCGTCGCCACCCTGCTCGCCAGCGTCGTTTCTCTGACCCCCGGCACGCTGTCGATCGACGTCGACCGTCAACGCTGGACTTTGCTGATCCATGCGCTCGATGCACCCGATCCGCAGGCACTGGTGCGCGAAATCAAGACGCGTTACGAGTCGCCGCTCAAGGAGATCTTTGCATGCTGAATTCCGCCATCGAGATGGCCTTCGTCCTGATCGGCGCAGCCCTGGCACTCAACCTCTATCGACTGCTGCGCGGACCCGACACCAGCGACCGCATTTTGGCGCTCGACACCCTGGGAATCAACGCCATCGCGCTCCTGGTGCTGTTCGGCATCAACAGCGCCAGCACCGCCTATTTCGAGGCGGCGCTGCTGCTGGCGCTGCTCGGCTTCGTCGGCACCGTCGCGCTGTGCAAGTTCCTGCTGCGCGGAGACATCATCGAATGAACGCACTGAGCGAAGCCACCGTCGCCGCCCTGATCGTCCTCGGCGCCCTGTTCGTCCTGCTCGGTTCGATCGGTCTGGCGCGCCTGCCGGATTTCCTGACTCGCCTGCACGGTCCGACCAAAGCGACGACGCTCGGCGTCGGGGCACTGCTGCTCGCTTCGGCGATCTTCTTTTCAAGCTGCGAGAACGGCGGCATCAGCCTGCACGAGCTGGCGATCTTGTTTTTCCTATTCATCAGCGCGCCCGTCACCGCGCACCTGCTGGCCAAGGCCGCGCTGCACCGACAGGCGATGGTTGATGATGGCAGGCGACGGGTAAGGGCCAGGAAGGAATGCCAGAAAGGCCCGTGAAATTGCTCTGCCGGGGCAGACGCTGGCGGACCTTGTCCTGTACTCGCTCGAACTCCGATATGTCCGGAACTCCGATATGTCCGGATCGGCAAGGACTTCTACATGGGCAGGAGCGTACTCTTCGACGAGGTCGTCAGGAAGATGCGGCGGGATGCCCGGGCCGCGGTGAAGCCCGGGGCGTCGCGGTTGGTGCGGACGAGAGATGTGCTGCCGATTATAAGATGAGGGCAATCCGTGGTTTGCGAGTGATATTTCACGGCGCGGGACCTGGATCGACGTGATGAATCGTCCCGGCATGGCCATTCTCCTTAACGTAGTGGTGTCGATATTTTTTACACCTTTGCCTTTGCCGATGCTTGTCTGCGGGAATTTTCCATATACAACAATTAACTACAATTATGGCACCATTATTGCTTTACACTACTAACGGCGTGGGTATTCCAACAACACGGCTACACGGACGTGTTTTGAGATTCGACATCGCCGTCACCCGAAACCACAGACGAAATATTCAGGGAGTGCGAAAATGAAGGCAAAGATGGCGAAAAAACTCCTGGCGGGGCTATTGGCCGGCGTGTCACTGATGGTGCTGCCATGCATGGAGGCTGGAGCGGTTCCGGTCTTGAATGGCAGCAATGGTCACTACTATGAGGTTATTGATTCGCCGATAACCTGGAGCGACGCCAATTCCGCCGCGTCGGCCATGACGCATCTCGGTGCAGCGGGTCATCTGGTCACGATCACGAGTTCCTCAGAAAACATCTTCCTTACCTCAACATTTGGTGCCCTAGCTATTCACCTTCACTGGACGGGTGGGGTGCAGCAGCCCGGCTCGACGGAACCCGCTGATGGCTGGTCGTGGGTCACTGGTGAGGCGTTTGCCTACTCCAATTGGGAACCCGGAGAGCCGAACAATTCGGGAGGGACCGAGGACAGAATCGTATTCGACCATGGTGTTCATGCCGATGGAAAGGCCTGGAACGATTTGAACGGGGCTACCTCTGCTGATGGCTATGTCGTTGAATTCGATACCGTGCCAGTTCCGGAACCCTCGATCGTTGGGCTACTGGGCTTCGGTCTAACCGGGCTGATGCTGGCACGGCGGCGCGTGAGGGGTCGTACCAGCAATTAGATTTCAAGCCCTCGACCAATCGGCGACCCATGCTTCGGCGCACAAGGTCGCCGAGTCGTTTTAGAGCTCACCAGCCTACATCCATCGCTCTTGTCGGAAATACTTACACCTGCACAGTCGATGGCGCTTCGCCAGCGTCGATGAATCTATCTGTCCGATTACTCGCCACCCCACACTAAGCCGACTGGTCGGTCGTCGTCCCCAACCCAAACCGCATCCGGTCGGCTTTGTTGTGCCCATAGAACCCGCCCGCGGCTTATTGCTGTTGGGCAACCATAAGAGTAAGCACCTGCGCGAGTTTCAGGATCGCAAGACCACCCTGGTCAAGGAAGCGCGCAGCCTCACCGAGCACGCCGCTTCGAAGAACCGCGAACTGACCGGCAAGGAAGTGAGCGCCTTCGATGCCTTGCGCACGCGCAACGATGCCAGCTCGGTGGCCATCGGCCGCGAAGCGGCATTGATCGCCGACGAAAATGGTTGAAGCAGAGAGAGCGTGGTGCGGAAAGGATGAAGTATGTAACAATTCGGCTTTTCCTCTCCTCCCAATACTTGGCAGGCAAACCTTCTCAGGAACCAGGAATGCATAGCACGTTGCGACTCGTTGGTGTGGGTCTTACATATTGGGTTCTTGGCACTGGTGCTTACGCACACCAACCGCCTTTGACTCCTAATGAGATGGCTGCAATGATGAAGGGGTGCGATCTGATCAAGACCCCTAATCAGAAGGTGCTTTGCATGGGTGCCGTCAAAAAGCTGAAAAGCAACTCGGATGCTGAAAATGTGGGTTCCGTCCAGAAACCTTCTCTTACCTCTATCCCTTTGAGTTTTCGAGGCATTCTCATCGGTGTGCCGAAGCAGCGTGCTGCGCTTGAAAGCCTGTGTCTTGAGACAGCCAAGAGGAAAGAATATTGCTATGAGATAAATCCTGACCAGGACAAGCACCTTGTAGATGTCCAGTTCGGGAACATTCATGTTCCCCTGCTCGACACCCGCGTTGGTGCGGATGGAGCCATAAACTTTGTCAAGGGTTACGGAAGAAATGATGAATTGATTCAGTTGGCAAGCCTTCTCACAGAGAAATTCGGAGAACCAAAGAAGGAGCTTTCGACGGCGCATACTCGTATCGGGGTAGCGTACGAGAAACTTACTTTTAACTGGATGGACGAGAAGGGAAATGTACTAGTAGTGGAAACGCGCTCCGTGAACGTAGATTCGGGATCCTTCATGTTCGCTTCGGCTGCCGAGATGGGAAAGAAGACCGGTGAAGCTGCGGCGGTACGAGAGGCTCTGAAGGGCAAGCTGTAATAGAGGGTGGCAGTCGTCGAGCTGTGACCCCATTCAAGAGGAACGGGGTTACCCAGTAACCATCCCCAAGAATAGCCGGGGGTGAACATGGTCAGCTTTATTGATGGGCAATCATCCCACGGTCAACCAGGTTGATGGCCTTGTCGATAACCACATGATTTGCGTTGAGTAATCACGAGAAGTGATGGAGTGTTCAAAGTGCCATCACGGGGTAATCAGGATCATATTGACAACATGGCTGTTGCTGCCTTTTTCTTACCCAACATTCGCTGATGCCATCAACGTCCGTGAACATTGAAACATCAATAACGTTCGCAGTACACATCACACGCCGCTCACTTTGCGCTCGCATACAGACGCAATGACAAATGCCTCCGCGAAAGCAATGGTTGCCCAGAAAAGGAGCTCAAGAGCGACGAGCGGCAACGGCTCACCGAGTTGGTTGAATGGGGTGAAGAATTCCCAGAACAGGAAAGTCATGAAGAACAGCAAACCAGCAAAACGCACTGCTCTCTGGAAAATACCCGTTGGCCATGCGGCAGACACTGAGCGATAGATGAAGGCATGTCCAATGCCGAAGAGCATCATGCCGATGATGATCGGCGCCGGATTCGCAACGACGAGAGGCAAAGGCTCTATCTGAGTCCAAATGGCGATGAGCTTCGGGCTCTGGACAGGAGAAGAAAGAAGGATGCCACCGCCATTCCAACCGAAGCCAAGCAGGCGAAACGTGAGCAACATTGTGACATTCATTGTCATTCCCCCCGCGAGACCAGCAAGTATCGTTCTTGGCATGTACCCTCTCCTTCGAGCAGCAAACATTCCCCTTTCAAAACGCCCAATCGGGACAGGAGAAAGCTTCACGGTCTCCCCCTCCCACAGCACCGGACGCACGGGACACGTATCCGGCAATGCGATGAAGCCAATGCCTACCTGAGCCACGGGTCTACAGGCCACGTTTGCACAGTTCCCGATAGCCCGCTCGACCCCATTGTTTCCAGAACTTGGAGCGTAACTTACGTCGTACCCACTTGTCGATGTAGCACAGGGGACTACACAGGGGACTATAGTGGTCCCAAGATTTGACCATGCGGATCACTTTTCGAGTACTCGATGAGATTTCCCTTTCTGCTGTCGATAGCGCTACTGACCCTGCCTGGCTGCGGCAATCATGCCGAAACGTCCAGCCTGGCGGTACCTGCGGCAGCCGTTCAAGGTCAATCCCCAGGAGAGAAGCGAGCAGCCCGGAATCCATCCATCGCCTATGAGCATTCGCTGCATCTCGATGTGCACGAGGACAAGATCGGCTCCGTATATGAGGCAGTGCAGGCCGCCTGCCGTGAAGCGACAGCTGACCAATGCGTGCTACTCGAATCGAGACTGGATACCGGCAACCATGCCTCCGCCACATTGAGATTGCGTGCAAGACCAACGGGCATCGAGAAACTGCTGACTCTGCTGAGTATCCAGGGTGGCGTCACCCATATCTCGAGGACAGCAGAAGACCTCGCCCAACCGATGGCCGATCATTCAAGAAAACTCGCCATGCTGCATGACTACCGGTCGAGACTCGAGGTTCTGCGTGTTCGTGCCGGGAGCAACATCGATTCCTTGATCAGGATCAACAAGGAACTGGCCCAGGTCCAGAACGACATCGAGGCACTCGATGGCGAAATCGCCCGCTTGCGTCAGCGTGTCGAAACCGAGATTCTCAATGTCCACCTCGATGCTGTTCACCATCGCTCGTTCATGCGTCCGCTATCACAGGCGCTGGCCAATTTCACGTCGCATCTGTCGGAAGGCTTGTCGAGTGCAATCACCGGTCTGGCTTACGTGATTCCCTGGTCGATCATGCTCTTCGTCTTTGCCTGGGGCGCCGGCAAGCTCTGGGGTCGCAGCAAGCGGGCACGGGCCAGGCACGACCTCGGACGGGAAGATCGATGAACGCACGCACGCCGCCGGGAGCCACCGCTTTCGCCCTGATGATCCTGCTCTGTGCCACCTGGGGTTTTCAGCAGGTGGCCATCAAGATTGCCGGCCAGAGCGTCAGCCCGCTGATGCAGTCCGGCCTGCGCTCGGCAATCGCCTTGCTGCTGCTGATCCTCTGGGCACGCTGGCGTGGCCTGGCGCTCGCCCAGGCGGACGGGACCCTGTGCGCCGGCCTGCTTGCGGGCTCCCTGTTTGCCCTTGAATTCGCCTTCATCTACCTCGGGCTCTCGTACACCACTGCGTCGCGGATGATCGTTGCTCTCTACACCGCACCCTGCTTCACGGTGCTCGGCCTGCATTGTTTCGTTCCGGGAGAAGAGATGCGTCGGCGACACCTCCTGGGGGTCGTACTGGCTTTTTCCGGCATCGTTCTCGGCTTCGCCGATGCGAGCGGTTCCAGACCGGACGCCTGGATCGGCGATCTCCTGGGTCTGCTGGCGGCGCTTGGCTGGGCGGCGACGACGGTGCTGATTCGAGCCAGCGGACTGGCGAGGATCAGCGCCACCAAGGTGCTTTTCTACCAGCTCGCGGTGTCGGCCGCCTGCTTGCTGCCGCTCTCCCTGTTGATCGGCGAGACCGGGATCACCCATCTGAGCGCGCCGGTGCTCCTGGCCCTGGCCTACCAGGGCGTGATCGTCGCCTTCGCCAGTTATCTCGTCTGGTTCTGGCTGCTGACCCGCTACCTCACCACAAGACTGTCGGTGTTCTCCTTCCTCACCCCGCTGTTTGGCGTCTCCTTCGGCGTTCTCCTGCTCGGCGACCGCCTGACGACGAGCTTTGCCGCTGCCGCAGCCTGCGTCAGCGCCGGCATCGTGCTGGTCAATCTGCCGGCCGGGCGGCAAACAGTTCGCCCGGAAGATTCGCCCTGACGGCCCGTTCTTTCGGTGGCTTGCGGGCCATCGGTCCAACTGGAGATCAGTCACTGCCGGGACATCCGGATGGCCCGACCCAGTCGGCCAGCCGGCCCAGGTCGACCAGGCCAGGGTTGGTGCGCGTGCTCAGAAACAACAGTTGCTGGTGACTGACCTGAACGCCCAGATAGTTGCCGGTGCCTGCGTAGTAGCGATAAAGGTAGTCACCGGTAGTGACCGACATCAATGACATCGGCGAGAACAGGTCCGGGTAACTTTGTTCCGCCCAGGCAAAGACACAGTCGGCGCGTTGTCCGACACCGGGTTGGGTAGGACTGAGCTCGATGACTTGCACGCTGCGCGCAGGGATGGTCAATGTGACGCTCGCTGTCCCATCGTTGACCGGCAGTCCGGTTTGTGTGGACAGGCTGATGGTGGTCCTGAGCGATTGCAGACCGGCCGATCCGACCGCGGCCGGCGATCCACTGGTGGCGATGTCGATCGCGCCGCCGGGCGGTTGGCTCAGCAATAGCGTTGTCTCTGTGCCCGGCAGACCCTTGATACGCAAGGTATAGGCCTGATTGCCCGTGCTCTCGTTGGTGACCACCACCGTCTGACCGCCCGCGCGCAGGGCGCCGATGGCCATCAGGGGCAGGGTGTCCGATGCAAAGCCGTCCGCGCACGTGCTGCCCTGGCACACCTTGGTGGCCACGCGTTGCGCGCCACGAAGGCGGGCGTGCGCCCAGAACGCCCAGGCCGATGGATGGATGCGCGCCTGGCCGGCCACCGACGTGAAGTCGAAGAGCGACATGATCGTGACCGCGGCGTATTGATGGGCGGCCTCGATGTTCAGCGCCGGGTCCTGCATCAGGCTCAACACACCGCTCGCAAACGATTGCGTGCGCGGCTCGGCAAACAGATCGTTTCCGCATTGCGACCCCAATCCGATGTTCCATTCGCTGATGTGGATCGGTTTGCCGCTGCCGCCCTGAGCATCGACCAACGACCGCAGCGAGCGCAGGAACGTGCCAGCGGACGCCAAGGTGGCCGTGGAGCAGGAGTTGTACAGGTGCGCCGAATAGAAATCCAGGTTGTCGGCACCTACCGCGCCGATGAATCCATTGGCAGGATTGCCAGCCACGGTGCTGTTGGTCAGAATGTTGCGTGTAAATCCCGGCCCACCGATGCGAACGTTTCGACCGGCTGCCGCCGCGGCTGCGCGTACGCGGGTGACCGTTTCGGTGAACAGGGTGTGGAACGTGCTGCTCGATCCCCGCCAGAATCCGCCATCAGGCTCGTTGAAGACCTCCACGAAGACCGGATCGATGGCGATCCCCGGCGTCGGCTTGAAAGTGCCGATTGCATGTTTGTAGAGGTTGGTCGCCACTTTGGCCCAGGCGACCGGATCGGTGGTGTCGTTAGGGCCGTTGAAACTCTCCCCGAGGCGCAGGTACACGCTTGCTCCAGTGCCCGCGACTTCGGCCAGGGCGCGATCCATCGCCGTGAAATCGTAGTTGGCGGTGTTGTTCAGGTCGGCGTCGGCCGAGGAGGCCGGCGTCCAGCTGAAGTGGCGGACGCTGCCGGTGCCGGACAATTCACAGCCTGTCACCGGCTGCGCGGGCGTCACGCCGACATTCAGTTTGCTGGCCGGTGTATAGATGCTGCACAGGTCGATGCCGGAGTCGTGCAGGCGCACTTGCGACAGGCCAAAGGCGCTGTAGAGACTGGACGCGTTGACCGATGTACCCAGGGTACGCCCGTCGAAGCTGGGTTTCTTGTTGGTGCCGAAGACATCGCGGATCGTCCCTTGCACGCGGCTGGCGTCCAGCTCGATGACCAGACCGGTGGATTCTGCGATGGCAGGAGCTGTCGCGATCAGCGCGGCAACCCGGCAGAGCCTGCCGAGGGCGAGACAGCGTGTGCGAATCGATTCGTTCATGTTCAACATCCGTCGCTATCAACAGCCGGCCATTCGCAATTGCTGGCCCACCAGGCCGGCCATTGTTGATCCGGCGGTCCCCGCTCTCAGCCCAGCAGCCTGGCCAGGAAATCGAGATGGAAGCTGCCGCCCACGAAACCCGCCGTTCCCGACGCCACGCCCACGCCTGCGAACACCAGCGCAAACCAGACCAGCCATTTCCGGCGCGTCAAAGCAGCGATACCCAGTACCGCCAGCGCGACGGTGATCCCCGCTTCGGCAATGTCGAACTGGTCGTCGTGATAGTTCAGGCGGTCATATTCTTGTTCGTAGCCTTCCGCCTGCTGCTTGATTTCTTCCTTCTCCTTTTCGTAACGATTCACTGCCTCGCGATAGAATGCAATCTTCTTGTCGAGCAGGGCAGCGCCCTCCTGGGTCAACGAACCGTCTCGCTCGCGCTCCAGGGTGAGCTGTTCGAGCATGGTTTCGGAGAGGATCAGTTTGGTACTTTTGGCCTGGAAAAAAGCCCAGGCGTTTACGCTTCTCGACTGCGCCTGTGCCATCGCCTGAACAATGTTCCCTCCCTTGACGTTGAACAACGCCATCACCGTCGCCAGCACCACCACCAGCAAAGCAATGACGTTGTTGAGCCGGTCGGAAGTCTCCCCTGCCTTGTCCAGCACTTCGTCAATCGTGTCCTTGATCTCAGCCATTTCAGCCCCCTCCTCTCAAGAATAAGGCACCCATCACACACCCGACAACAAACTATCGCCAGCCCTCGCCCACGCGCCGGTTTGGTTGCCGGAGCCGCGGCCGGAATATTAGAACAGGATACCTGTTGCGCGCGCAATTTCTCGCTGATCCGGGCTGGCCTGACGCAGGACCCTGCCGAAGAGGCAAGGCTCCTCAGCCCCCAAGTTCCGCAATGCGGAACGCATAGAGTCTGTGCAAGGCCGATGTCACCCCACCCTGCAGGCGATTGCAGAGAGACCCGAGGTGTCCTGGGGAAATGGATGCCGACCTCGTGGCCGCGCGGAAGTCCCCGAAATGCTCGGGCAAGTCTCCCCAGGGGATTCCCGTTTTTACCGATACAGCACCGCCTCCACGAACAGGCGATCGTCTCGCGCCGTCCCCCCAACGTGCCCTTCCCGTCCTGGCGCAGCGGAACTGTCGGAAAATTTTACAGCTCGCGACGATTCGTCTGACCAAGCAACACGTATTTTTCATTATAAGAACAACATGAAAAAACCGGCATGGATATTGCTTCTGGCTTTGCAAGACTATCAGGGCATCACCTTTATTAGGGTTGCCGCCAAGTCCTACCTTCAATAGTCACTAAGTTCATCAAGGTCATCAGGAGGAAATCTGATATGAAACCAAATGGTATGAAGAATAGCGGATATCGCCTAAGCGCAATTCGGAAGGCGAGTACAGTATTTGCGGTCGGCTCGTTGATGGTGTCTGGCGTACAGGCCGCGAACATCGACTTGACAGGCTTAGGCTACATTCAGCACGGGGACGCACTGGTGTACTCGATGCCGGTCGCCAATTACCAGTTCGGTTTCAACACCAACAACGGCCCGTATGCAATCGACTCGACTCCCGGGGCAATTAAAGACCTGACGGTGATCGCAACCGGATCGAATGGCGCACCCGTCACGACAAACGTTCCGGGCATAGACAATGCCTATGCGACGCCGAACTCGGGTTCCTTGCCCTATTTTTATCCCAATGCAGGGAACCTGAACGGCCCGAATCCCAACGGCGCTTCGATCGCCAACAACGGCGCCAACACCTGGGACGCGTCGCTCTCGGCACTGAAGGGTATCCTCGGCAGTGACCAGATGGTGTTCTTCTTCAACAACAACCAGGTGAATTCGGGGGGTGCCGCGGACCAGACCCTGGCCATTTGGGCAAGGATCTGGATCACGGACGCCGGTGGCAACAATGTCGGGGTTGCGTATGAGTTGACCAACGACGACAGCAAATACGACCTCACTACGCAGGGTGGGGGTGGGACGTTCCTGGGTGATCCGACCACCTACACAGCGCCAGGAGCGGGTGCCGGCAATCCGTCCTCAGTAGCGCCAGGCGCAACGGATTTTCTCATGGCTGGCGGGCAATATTGCGTGGCGACGGGTGGCAGTCTGCCGCTACCGGTGCCGGTGCCCTGTGGCTCCGATCCAACCGCGGTCGGCGGCACCGTGATCTCGGCGCCGATCAACCACAATCTGGGTGCGGACCACGTCGCCTACTCCGTCCTCGTACCGGAACTTAACGCCGCGTTGGCAACTCTGTTCAGCAGTGTGCCGGATGCCGCTTTGGTCAACTACACGTTGCACCTTGACGTCCGCATGGGCTGCTACAACCCAGCGGCCACAAGGGTACCAGTACCTGGAGTATCGCCCTGGATTTCGACGGAGTATGCGAACGGCAACGGCACCTGCTTGAATAATGGCTTCGAGCAGCTTTTCATTGGAACTGCCGTCGTTCCGGAAGTTGTTCCCGAGCCACAAAGCCTGGCCCTGATCGCCGCGGGCCTTACGCTTGCGGGCTTCATGAGCCGTCGCCGCAAGTCGCTGCCTAAGCGGGAAGCAAGCTGATCCAGAAAGACAGGGCAAGCACGACAGGGCGCGACCTCGATGGGTCGCGCTTTTTTTTGCGGCTACAATGGTGCACGCTGGTGGTTGCGAGTCTCCAGCGTAAGTGAGTCATGGCGATCCGACTGAAGCACAATGGCCTGGGGGTGTCCGAACGTGGGAACAAAGCGTCGAACGAAGCTGCGAGCGGAATGCCGGCTTGACGATGCCGTCCCTGCCAGCCGCCTCTGCAGGGGCCGGATTGATGACGATGAGATAACATAGCCATGGAATGCGTTGCAGCGGTTGTCATCGGAGCCGGCGTGGTCGGCCTGGCCTGCGCCCGCGCGCTGGCACGGCGGGGCATCGAGACCGTGATTCTCGAACGCAACGATACCTTCGGCAGCGAAACCAGCGCCCGCAACAGCGAGGTGATCCATGCCGGGCTGTATTACCCGACAGGCTCGCTCAAGGCCGCACTGTGCGTTTCCGGCCGGCAGACACTCTACGGATTCTGCGCCACGCACGGCGTCAGCCACCGGCGCTGTGGCAAGCTGATCGTTGCCACCTCGGCAGCGCAGGAAGACAGACTGGTCGCGCTGCAGCAACAGGGTCGGCTGAATGGTGTCGACGACCTGCGCCTGCTGAGTGCAGCCGAGGCACGCACCCTCGAACCCGCACTGTCGTGCAGCGCGGCCCTGCTCTCTGCGTCCACCGGCATCGTCGACAGCCGCGCCCTGATGCTGGCGCTGCTCGGCGAAGCCGAACGCGCCGGTGCTTGGCTGGCCCTGCGCAGCCCGCTCAGCAGCGGCGCCATCGAAACCCGCGGCTTCATCCTCGAAAGTGGTGGCAGCGACGGCCTGCGCTTTGCAAGCGCCATGGTGATCAACGCAGCCGGCCTCTGGGCACCCGAAGTCGCCGCATCGCTCGCCGGTTTTCCGGCGGCCCTGCTGCCCGTGAGTCATCACGCCAAAGGCAACTACTATGCCCTCAGTGGCTGCTCGCCCTTCTCGCGGCTCATCTATCCGCTGCCCGAGAACGGCGGCCTGGGGGTGCATCTGACGCTCGATCTCGGCGGGCAGGCGCGCTTCGGTCCGGATGTCGAGTGGTTGCCACCCCCGACGCCAGGGCAGCCGATCGGCTCACTTGACTACCGTGTCGACCCGACCCGCGCCGGTGCCTTCGCTGCCGAAATTCGCCGCTACTGGCCAGAACTGCCCGCAGCGGCGCTGGCACCGGCTTATGCCGGCATCCGCCCGAAAATCGCCGGTTGCTCGGATCCTCCCGGCGATTTCCTGATCCAGGGGCCTGCACAGCATGGCATCCCCGGCCTGATCAACCTGTTCGGCATCGAATCGCCGGGCCTGACGGCGTCTCTGGCGATCGCCGACCACGTTGCCGACATCGCGACCGAACGGCAAACCGGCTGAAAACATGCGTGCGGTACTCGACACCAACATCGTGATGGACCTCCTGCACTTCGCCGACCCGCGGACGCAGGCACTTCAGCGCGCGATCATGCGCGGCGCCCTGCGCTGCTTTACCGACCGCACTTGCCTGTCCGAACTGGAACGCGTCAGCGCCTACCCGCAGTTCAAACTCGATGCCGCTGCGCAAAGGGCATTGCTGGAGCGCTATCGCAGTTTCGCCAGCGCCTGCGATAGCGACCAGAGCGAAGATTACCCTCTGCCCCGCTGCCGCGACAGCGACGACCAGAAGTTCCTGATCCTCGCGCTGCGCTGCCGTGCCGACCTGCTGATTACCCGCGACCGGCTGCTCCTGAAGCTTGCCCGCCACCGCCATCTGCCCGTTCCCTGCAAGATTGTCACGGCCGAGGCAACCAGCGCACTGCTCGCGGGCTGACAAGTCCGTGACAGTCTGCGGATGGCCAAAATTCGGCCAGGCGTCATTGACCGTCAGCGTGCCAGATTGTAGAATGCCTGCTTTCTCGGGGCGTAGCGCAGCCTGGTAGCGCATCTGCTTTGGGAGCAGAGGGTCGTGAGTTCGAATCCCACCGCCCCGACCAGTCGAACAAATGCCTGTAGCAAATGTACCGAAGTACCGAATGTACCAAGAGGCGGCAGGAAACAGTGACCAGGCAATTTCGTGCTCGCGCCCGTAGCTCAACCGGATAGAGCACCGGCCTTCTAAGCCGGGGGTCGTGAGTTCGAGTCTCGCCGGGCGCGCCAGAATAGTGGCGGTGTTAGCTCAGTTGGTAGAGCACTGGATTGTGATTCCAGTGGTCACGGGTTCGAATCCCGTACATCGCCCCATCAAATCAAGCGCTTAGGAAACTTTCGATAGTGGCCTTTTTGCTGTCCGGCCTTCCGGTAAGCAGATAGTAGGCAGATTTGATCAATCCGAATCCACGCCACCAACGAAAAATACCCGGCGCGGTGCCTGAGCGGTGAGGGCGGCAGGCTCGGGCACCCTGTCAGCAGCCAAGCCAAATTGTCGGTGATGCGCAGCACTCTCGCCCAAGTCAGGAAGGGACTCGCAAATGTCTGCCCATATCACCACGCATTTCCGTCGTTTTCGCCTCCTCGAACTGCTCCTATCCGCAGTCCCCTTGTGTGCAGCCGGCACCAACGCGGTTGCGGCGCCCGTCTACACGTTCACCGATCTAGGCCCCCCGGGTGGAACCGTTAGCTATGGCTCTGGAATCAACAACTCAGGAAAAGTTATTGGGAGTATCTACGTCGCGGGCGATCAGCATGCCACGCTCTGGAACGGCACTACAGCCACTGACCTCGGCACCTTGGGAGGAACGTCTAGCTTTGGAGTTGGAATCAACGACTCCGGGCAAGTCGTGGGGTGGAGCTACACAACCGCAGTCGGTGAGGGTTACCACGCTACGCTCTGGAACGGCACGGCCGTGACCGACCTCGGCACCCTGGGTGGAACTTACAGCCTCGCATACGGGATCAACAACTCCGGGCAAGTCGTGGGATTTGGGCATACCGCGGGCGACGCGGCTGCACACGCTACGCTCTGGAACGGCACGGCCGTGACCGACCTCGGCACCCTGGGTGGAACCTCCAGCTATGCTTTTGGAATCAGCGACTCCGGACAGGTCGTTGGGAGGGCCTACACTGCGGCCGGCGATCAGCATGCCACGCTCTGGAACGGCACTACAGCCACTGACCTCGGCACCTTGGGAGGTAAGATTAGCGCTGCGTATGCAATCAACAACTCCGGGCAAGTCGTCGGAGATGCCTACACTGCGGCCGGCGATCAGCATGCCACGCTCTGGAACGGCACTACAGCCACTGACCTCGGCACCTTGGGAGGTAAGATTAGCTATGCTTTTGGAATTAACAACTCAGGACAGGTCGTCGGGTCTTCCTTCATCCCGGGCAATGTGGTTACCCACGCCACCCTTTGGAATGGAGCTGCAGGGACTGACCTGAATAGCTTCCTTGACGCAGCGACTGTCAGCTCAGGCTGGGTGCTAACGGAGGGTCACGGCATCAACGACAGTGGATGGATTACTGGCGTCGCCCGCAACAGCATCACAGGACAGGAGCACGCCTACCTGTTGTCCGCGGTACCTGAGCCAGAAACATGCGCGCTGATGCTCGCCGGCTTGGGCGTGCTGGGGCTTACTGTACGTTACCGTAAGCGTGCCACAGCCTGACAGCTGTCGATTTCCTTCGCGCCTAGTTCCATCAAACCCAAAACCATGACCGTTGCCTCGTTCCGTGCACCGGGCGGCTTCCCGAGTGGGTTGCCGCTTTCGCCTTCTTTCCAAGCCACTGAATCTCCTGACGATTTAGCCGGACGCCCCAGCAGGCTGCACACTCGCCCCAACGATCAGCCCTCAGTCGATACATCTGTCCCATGACGCCACAGAAACACCCCTGAGCGTCGCCGGTGACGGCATTCTGATAGCATTGCGCAGCGCAGCGTATGCAATTTCTGCGCCAGGAGTGACCACTACCGGCCAAGCGTCAGCAGCGGCAAGCCTTGGAGCGATTCATGCTTGGCGTTGCCCTTGGCATTGTGCGGCGCCAAAGTTTGATGGAGGATCGGTATCGCCGCCACCGTCACGCATTCGCCAAGAAATATTGCCGTGCCTGTGGCGCCGTCACATCGCCATGTCGCTGCCCGGCTCGCCATCCTCCTCCACCACTTCAGGGTGCGCCACCGGTCCCCAAACTTCCCCTCTGAGCGTTTTGAATATGTCTTCCAGCAGGCTCTTGTTGCCGAGATTGGAGGGAAGCATCGACGCATCAACAAGTCGGGCTTCAAAATCGTTGGGGTAGTACGTCACGCCGTTCGCGCTGTGGGGCCGATCTCCTTGACTGACTGCCGACGACACGACGGCGACGAAATCACCGCGGGCCTTCGCTTCTTCGACCTTCTGCCGGTGCCCGTCCCATGCCTCGGGGGCCGCATCGGTCAGCGGTTCCGCCAGCAGGCAAAAAGGCTGCACGGGTTGCAGCTGCAATGCCTCTTCGAGCTTGGCCAAGCGACGTTCCATTGGCGTGCTCATTGCGGCACCTCCTCGGAGAGGAGAAACACCAGGCATGGGCGCTGACGGGTAGCGGCCAGGGCTTCGGCCGTTGCCCGTTCAATGAAGTCGTCTTCAGCCTCGTCGGCACGGCGGTCGACAACCTGATCGCCAAAGGAGGCGCGGATAACCTCGCAGCCGACTATCGGCATGCCTCTGACGACGATAACTTCGAGGCGATCCTCGCCCAGGTACGCGGCCTGTTCCAGCTTGGCGGTGCGGCGTTCAAGTGTCGTGCTCATTTCTTCCCCTCCAGTGCGGTGATGCGTTGTTCAAGCTCCAGTGTCTCAACGGCCTTGCGGCGCGCCTCCACGATCCCGGCCAGCGTCGCGGCCTCTCCCGGTAGCAGTTCGCCATCGGCCACCGCCTGCAGGACGGCTTGCTGCGCCTCGGCGATGCCGGCGGCGGTGTCCATGTCCGGCAGTTCGAGGTAGACCGGGCGCTCCTTCGCCGGCGGCACCAGTCTTTCAAGCACCAATCTGGCGGCGCTCATGTCGCCCTGCTTTGCCATGTCCACCACCTTGCGCGCGATGGCATCGGCGCCTTCCTCCATCGCTGCCAGCGCCACGACGGTGACGCGGTTGCGGCTTCCCTTCGGCCGCCCTTTCGGATTGCCCGATTGCCCAGGCTGCCAGCCGGGGCGTAGTCCCTCGGTTTTCTTTGTGTCGCTCATTTCGTGTTCCTCAACGGTAAAGGTTCAGCGCCCAGTCGCTCGTCAATCCCTCTGTAGCTTGCAGAATCGCGCCACGCTGGGCGATTGCCGGCCGGGTGATGCCATCCATCTCCCTCCCTACCCCGGCCGGCCGTGCAGCGCGTCAGAACGCTAAACGTCAGTACTAAGATGTTATTGGCCGGACGCACTCGGCGCTCATCAGAACGGGATTTCATCGTTGCTGTCGCGGCGACTGACCGCCACGTACAGGCCGGGCGGTTGGTGGGCATCATCGCCTTGGCATGGTTGCCCCGAGCCCGACGACTCGGCGCCTCGTTGCGCTTCGTCAAGTGCGGCTCGCAGCAGCAGGCTAAACGGCTCGTCTCCCGTTGCCCCCAGCTGCACCGTCAGTTCGCTGGCAGCGCGGATGTATCGAGCGATTAGCCCGAAGCGTTCTTCAGTGCTCATGTATTGCTTCCTTCGATTGTTGATAACTCGCGCAACACGTCGCGGCAGTCACGCGCCAGGAAGGCCACGCCACCGAAGCGGCGCACCAGTGAAAGGAATTCTTGCTGCTCTACCTGTAGCCGCCCTTTCGGCGCCTTGCACTCAACGGCCAACAGCCGGCCATCGGTCATCATGCCGAGAAGGTCCGAACAACCAAGCCAGCCAAACCGCACGAACCGGCCACCGATGCGCGCGACGCCTGAATTCTGACGCTCGCACCATGCGACAAGCGGGTGATGCTTGAGCGTCTGGAGCACTTCGGCCAGTGCGGCGGCTTCGCTGCGGGCATTGTGGCTCGGGACTGGCGACGCCTCCGGCAGGTTGCTGAACAGCGCTACTTGCTCCGGACGCTTGGCGGCGATGCTCACGATCTACCCCTTTTCGTACCAGAGAAGGACGGTTCTTTCCCCTTCCCCGACTCCCGCGAAAGGGGCGAGCTTTCCGGTACTTGGCCGGAAGCTCTACCCCCCTTTAGGGGGGCCAAGTTGCCAAGTTCTAAAACATCTTTTGAATCATAGGCTTGCAAACTTGGCAGAGCTTCGGCCAAGTTCAGTTTTGGCCAAGTTCCAATGGCATAAAAACAGGCCGCAAACCCTTGCCATTGCTGGATTCTTCTTTTGGCACGAACTTGGCGGCGGGTAGAACTTGGCCGGCCAAGTTTG
Organism: Candidatus Accumulibacter cognatus; assembly: GCF_000584975.1. Lineage (NCBI taxonomy): Bacteria > Pseudomonadati > Pseudomonadota > Betaproteobacteria > Candidatus Accumulibacter > Candidatus Accumulibacter cognatus. The sequence goes on from NZ_JDST02000049.1 coordinate 27,069, forward strand.
ATTCTTGGCCAAGTTCCAATGGCATATTGACGGGCGCTCATGCCGCTTCCTCTGGCGCGGATTCTTCGGCCTCGGGGGCGTCGTTTTCGGCTTCCGTTGGCGCGTGCTTCGGTATCGCGGCGGCGGCTTCGGGCGGGCAATATCGCTTCCCACCTTGATACGGCATGCGCTTGATGCGGGCCTCGGCCAGTAGCAGCGCTATCGTCTTATCGAACCATGCGCGCGGCTTGTCGTGGAACATTTCCGGCAGTTCAAAGCGGCGCGCGTGCAGCCCGTTGCTGCCGTTGCTTGCGGCGAACGATGCGCCTGCCTGCCACTGCTCGCGGATGCCAGTTGCCAGGCCATCGCGCAGCGCTTCGCTGTCGTCGGCGGCACCAGAAAGGGCGGTGTATTGCTTTGTCCTGTCTCGCAGGATGCCGCGCTCGTCGCGGACGAACACTGAGCGGTCGCGGCGTCCGTCGCCGTACTTCTTCGCCAGGATGCCGTGCGCCACCTTGCCTTCTTGGTACTGCTCGCCGAGAACATCGCAGATTGCTTTACCGCCGTCGGCGGGCGGCCACATGACATAGGCGGCACGGGCACTGCCGATGATTGCGCCAGAACCACGGATGCACTCCAGCGCATCAAGAGCGGTTCGTATCTCTTTGGTGCTGCCCTTGGCTACGTGATGCAGCAACATGACACAGGCGCCCGTTGCTGATGCCAGGGCGGTGCATTCGTTCATCAGCGGTTGCGTCGCCTCTACCGTGTTCGTGTCGCCGGTCGTCAAAGCTTGCAGGGTGTCCAGCAGAATCAGCTTCACGTCGGGCAGTTCGCGGATCTCCGCAACGAGGTCGCGCCATGCCTCGGTAGGGCGGTATTCCTTCGTCACGCGGTCGACTTCGATGATGCCGAAGTGCCCCACGTCGGGCAGGCTCAGCACATGCAGCCGGTCGGGCATGCGGCCATTGCACAGGCTCCAGAGTCGGCGGTGAATCTCCGGCTCGTCGTCCTCTGCCGAGACATAGACGGCCCGGCCATGTGCGGCCACTTCGGCGCCGAAGGAGTAATCCGAATCCGGGCCGGGCCAGCCGGCCATCTTCGCGGCCAGTTCGAGAGACAGAAAGCTCTTCCCGACGTTTGGCGGTGATGCGACGAGACAGCAAACGCCCAGCGGAAAGATTCGGCGAACAAGCCAATTGACGGGCGGCGGCTCGCCGATGAATAGGCGGTCAGCGGTGCGCTCCGATAGTTTGAACCGTGAGGTCGGCGCCTTGACGCGCTCCAGCAGGGCGGCAACGGGCTTGAGGTCGTGCGCCTGGTGAAAATCGTTCAGGTCGAAGTTACTCGGGCTTCCCTCAGGCATTTCCACACAGGCGCCGTGAACGTCCTTGGCGATGGCTGCACACTGGTTTTCCTTGCCGGCGTCGGCCACCAGCACCAGCCGGGCCGCTGGATAGCGCTCATGCAGTGCCTTGGCGACTCCTGCCATTCGTCCGATTCCGAAGCAGCAGACAGCCGGCGCCCTCGTCGCCTGATGCGCGCTCCATGCCTGTCCGACGCCCTCACCGACGTAGACGGGGCAGCCTTCCCGGATAGGGCCACCGATAATCAAGCATCCGTCATGGGGTAACTTGCGGCACGGCAAGAACAGCTTTTTTCCATCGGGCATAATGAATTGCAGGCTCGCCAGATCGCCGTCCAGAGTCCGGCAGGGCAGAACCAAAGCGCCATTGCAGGGTTTCCCGGAAATGGTCATTGAGCCGCGATAGACGCGCAGACCGTCAGGCAATCCGAGCTTTTTGATGACATAAGGTTGCTCTGCCGTTGCGGGTACACAAGCATCCCACAGCACGCGAGGGTCATACGGCGGGGGCTTGGTCGCCTCGGGCTGCTTCGGTCGTTCCTGGTGCGATTGCGGGCGCACAGCGGGCGCTCCTTCGTCGTCGCTCCAGCCAGCAGCGCGCGCAGCATGGAACAGCGAACCCTCGCCGACGGGGCCGGGCTTGATGCTCTGCCAGACAGATCGACAATCGGCCTCGTTCTTGTAGTTGCCGGCGGTTGCACTCCATTCGTGCCATGTGTCGAAGTCCAGCCCGGCAGACTTCGCGGCCATCGCGATCTTCACCCAGGTTTCGCGGTCGGTGCCGGCGTCAATGCTCCAGAGTGCAGCCCTAGCGCGCTCGATTTCGGCGAAGGCGTCGCGCATCACAGCGCACCTCCCGCGAGCAACACGATGCCAACGACAGCGAAGACGATAAGCGCGGCTAGCGTCGCGTCGATGACTCCCTTCTGGCGCGGGCGAATCGCAAAGACTCGCTGCCGGATGCGCAGGCCGTCGATGTGCCGCTCGTCGGTCGTCCACCAGGACGATTTGACGGCGGGCATATCGTCTTGAACGATGGCGATTGTCGTCCAGAACTGCGGTCTGATGCTCTCGTCGTAGTCGGTCGCGGTGACGATTTCTCCGGCCTGAAGGCGGGCTTTGAGCGAATCGTGCGTGATAAAATCGCGCTTGTCATGGGCGCTCGCTTCCGAATTTTGGGGGCGGGCGGTTTTCATTTCGCCACCTGCACGGCAGGCCAAGCAAGGCGTCCGTTTGCCAATTTGACCGGCACCACGCCGAAATAGCTGCCCGTTCTGCATAGGCGCGCCCGGACTGACTGCGCCTTGACTTGATTCAGCGCGGCGAATTGTTCGGCGCTTTGGTCGTATTTCTGAGTGCTGCTTTTTTCCATTCGCGGGTTCTCCTGTTGGAAAACCTCGGCGCTTCAACATGAAGTGCCGTAGGCGAATGAAACAATATTTCCCCCGATATATTCCCCCGCAAGTATCCCCCTTCCCCCAATTTGGGGGAGCAGGGTCGGGGGAGTAGGGTTTAGTCTGCGTCTCGAATTCTTTTGTCTGCTCTCAGGCGATCCCATGCCTTATCAAAAACTGTGCCTTGCCAAGACGCGAACCTGCCTCTTACCTCGGCCTTTACGCCAGGCTTACCGGAAACCCATTTAGGCAGCGCATCAGCCGAATATCCAAGTTCGCAGAGTACCTGCAGGATTTCCTGTTCTTGGCGACGCTGTTCTGGTATTCGCCTTGTGCTCTGCGTCGCGTCGGCTTTCTGTTCCTGCGCCGTCGTCGCGGCCTCGCCTTGCTCGTCATCATCAGGCGTTACCACTGGCGCGGCCTTCTCTGGCGCTCCAGAATGGGTGATATCACTCTGCCCCTGCAATTCAGCCGGTACCCGCGCCGGGGTGTCGGTCATCGGTGCTTGCTCGGTCACCGCCTGCCGAAATACATCTGGAATACTGAAGCGGTGACTCCCCGGCGGTGCTGCGTCGATGAACTGCAAGAGCTTCGCTGGCGCGCAGGGGAACCTGAGCGGTACTGCCTCGTTATCCTGGTGCATCTCGATCTGTCGGTCGACAGACGCTTCGCTGATTTCGCCCTCGGTCCACTTTCTGAAGGCAACCCCCTCGGCGCTGACGACATACGACCAATGCACGCCGATACCTATGCCGGTCAGCGCGGTCCAGTCAGCGATGCGCAGTTCATGCGAATGCGCAAGCTCGATGCACCTCTCGTCGGTCAGATTGACGGCGGCAACTTTCGCCTCAAAGTTCCGTTCGCCTGCCTTCTCTCTCGTGACCTTGTTGAAGCCATCTTCAAAATAGCGTTGCGCAAATCGATCTGTCGCTGCATCGTCCCCGGCACTCAATAGCAGCCTCGTTTGGTCATTTCGTATCTTGCCCACCAGCAGATCGTCCGCCGAATCCTCAAACCCCTCCATGACCACGCCTCGCATTTCTGGCGGGGAAATTAGCGGCGAAAATCTCAGCGTCAGGTCGCCGGGGCGCTCGTCAAGCAAGCTAAAGCGCGGCGGAGAGTAGTTTCGGTGGAATGCCTGCTCGAATTCGTCGCGCCAGAGAAAAACACCTGCGGGCAGTTGCTTTGTCGACTCGGTCAGCCAGACCGGGCGAGTCAGCTTGCGGTCATCGCTCAGAGCATTGAGGCTGCTTTCGAGCCCCTGCAATAGATCGTCAACAACATCCCAGTCTCCAGGCAAGACTTGAGAATATCCCCCATCCGCCAGCAGTTGGTAGGCATATATTCCCTCGAATCTGTTCATTGAATCAGTGTAGGCGAGTGATTTCGCAACCACATCGGGCGACATCCACCGACCTGTCACGTAAGGAATGGCGCGCACTGGAATAGCCTCGCGGCCATTGATGAGAACTACGACATTCATGTTGCGCTCCTTCCCTGCGCTCCTTCGTTTGGGGTGCCGCGCCAGCCGGGTGAAGGAACCCGGTTTTCTCCCTCGGTGATCGGCCTCGGGATAGGCGCGGCAGTGGTGCTCGTTGCCTGAAAGCCGTCAGGCGGCGGTGATTCGGTCAGGCGGCGTGTTCTTCCTTCCGCGCCACGGCCAGGCGCAGACCGGCGGCAGACAGGACCGCCAGCAAGGTTTCAAGTGTCGGGTTTCCCTTGGGAGAAAGTGCACGGGAAAGGCTTTCGCGGCGCAGTCCCGCACGTGCCGCTACCTCTTGCATCCCTTGGGCTTGTGCGACTTGGCGCAGAGCGCGCAACAGGGCTTGCCTGCCGCCTGGTTCGTCGGCTTCCTCCAGTGCTGCGGTGACGTATTCATCGGCAAAAGCCGGGTCTTCACGCAGCAGTTCCACCATTGCATCGTCGTGGGGGCGAGCGGCTTTCATGGTTCATTCCTCCTTTGCCAATCCTGCCAGTAGTGGACGGCGGTTTCAATGTCGGCTTGCTGGCGGCGCTTGTCGCCACCAATCAGCAGCAACAGCACCCGCCGGCCGGCTTGGGCGTAATACACGCGGTAGCCGGAACCGTGGTCTATCCTCAATTCCCATACGCCAGCGCGCACAGGCTTGTGGTCGCCGAAGTTGCCAGCGGCCAACCGTTGCACCCGGACGGCCACCTTTGCACGCGCCTGTCTGTCTGCCACGGATGCCAGCCATTCCTTGAACGGGTCGCGCCCATCTGCCGTCTGATAGTCGAGGAGGTCAAACATGGATGTGTAACGTATATGTTACACAAGTTTCGCAGGAGTCACAAACCCCATCAGGCGGCGATTCGTGCCACTGGCGCCCGTTCCTTGGCACGCTCGCCGGCCATCCACAGGTCACGCTGCGTCTGCATGCGCAGCCACAAGCCGGGCGAAGTACCCAAGGCTTCATGTAAGCGCAAATCCATGTCGGCGGTGACGGCGGCGTGTCCGTGCAGGATGCGCGACAGCATGACGCGACTGATGCCCACATGGGCAGCAAATGCGGTCACGCTCATGTCGAGGTCTTCGAGCCAGCCGGCAAGCACTTCGCCTGGTGATGCGGGGTCGTACATGTCCATCTTCATCCTTCAGTGATAGTCGATGTAGTCGAGTAGCTCCACGTTCGTTCCGTCAAACCGGAAAACCAGCCGCCAGTTAGCTTGCACCGTCATGGCAAGAAAGCCGGCGCGGTCGCCGGACAGACCATGCAGGCGCCAAGACGGGCGAGCCAAATCGCCGGGGCTGGATGCGGCATGCAGGGCGGTCAGCATTTCCCGCAGGCGCTTGGCGTGAATCGGCTGGATGCCGGCTTGCGTACCAGAGCGGAAGAAGGCTTCAAGCCCCTTGTGTCGAAACGAGACAATCATAGCCTGTATATCCCTGCTTTACAATCCACTCTGCACGACTCGCAGGCGCGTGTCGGCTTCTACTGGCTGCTCGATACCTGCCTCGCTGAGAATCCAGCCTTCGATCTTGGTGTGCCACATGCGCAGCAGATCGAGCGGGCGTACTCGATAGTGCTTCTCTGCGGTCGCGCTCGGTTTGTGTCCCATGATCTGCGCACTGACGCCAGCCGGGCATTCCACCCACTCCGCCAGCGTGCCGAAGGAACGGCGCAGACCGTGGATAGACAGCGCCGGAAGTCCGGCAGCAACAAGGCACTTGTTGTGCATGATGCGCGGCTCCTGAAGCCTTCCAGATGCCGCCGTGACGCTGGAGAACACCCATTCATTGCGACGCGGCAGGCCGGCCAGCAGCGCGGCAACGTAGGGCGTGAGCGGGATAGTGCGCTCGCCTTCTACCTTGTCCCGGATCGTCAGCGCCTTCCACTGGAAGTCCACATCTTCCCACCGGATGCCGGCCACCTCTTCACGGCGCGCACCAATCAGCAGCGCAGTCTGGAGATAGGCGGCGATGACGGGATTCTGAATCTGGCGCACGGCGGCGAACCATGCCGGCAACTGCTCACGCTGTAGGCAATCGTCCTTGGCGGATTTCTTCGGCAGTTCGTCGCGGGCCATGCGCGTGATGCAGGCGTCGGCCTGTACCTGGTCGCGGTACTCGGGGCGGTCGGCGCACCAGTTCAGGAAGGCACGCAGTAGAGAAAAGGCAAGGCGGGTA